>NZ_JBDHZL010000002.1:0-123958 GCF_039811905.1 Nigerium sp.
GTGACGGCGGGCCGACGAGGAGACGTGTGACGTTCTCCACCTCAGAGTGTGGAGAACGTCAGGTAGAAACGCCCACGCCCGGCGGACGCCAGGCGCCGGGGGCGTCCAGATCGAGGGTGACCAGCCGCTGGGTCGGACGTGTGAGCGCTACGTACAGCACCCGAACGCCTCCGGGGCTCTCCGCGACGACCCCGTCGGGGTCCACGACGACGACCGCGTCGTACTCCAGGCCCTTGGCCTCGAGCGGGGTGATGAACCAGGCGCGGTCGGCGTCCTCGGCGCCGGCCTCCGACCCCAGGCGCTCGCGCACCTGATCGCGGACGGCGTCCAGGCGCGACGGCGGCACGATGACGCCGACGGTTCCGGCGACCTCGCCCAGCAGCCCGCGCACGATGCCCGCCAGCTCGTCGGCCAGGCCGGCCGACGCCGCGACCCGCAGCTCCGGCTCCAGGCCCGTCGAGCGGACGGCCTGCGGCAGGTCCGCCTTCGGGAACGCCTCGCGCACCACCTGCGCCGCCAGCTCGAACACCTCGGCCGGCGACCGGTAGTTCACCGACAGCCGGAACTCGCGGTGCGGTGCGGTCCCGATCAGCTCCCGCACGGCGCGGCCGACCTCGTCGAGGTCGGGCCACGAGCTCTGCGCGAGGTCGCCGACCACGGTCCAGGACGCCTGCGACCCGCGGCGCCGCAGCATCCGCCACTGCATCGGCGTGATGTCCTGCGACTCGTCGATCAGCATGTGCGCGTATGTCTCGAACGTGTCCTCGTTCGGGTCCGGCGCCTCGGACGGCCGCGCCAGCGTGTCCGCCGTCGTCACGAGCTCCGAGACGTCGCTTTCCGCGGTGAGGAAGAGGGTCGGGTCGTCGGTCTCCTCCTGCGGCACCGGGCCGAGCGTCGCCACCAGCTCGTCGAGGAGCGCGGTGTCCGCCACCGAGAAATCTCGATGCCCGGTGAGGCTGTCGGCCAGCACCCGCTGCTCCTCTTCGCTCAGGACGCCGCCCGCCACCCGCGCCACCACGGCCGGGTCGGCCAGCCGGCGGAGCACATCGGCGGCGGACAGGGGCGGCCACCACGCGTTCAGGAACATCTTGAACGGGGCCGAGTCGGCGATGAGGTCGGCCACCACCTCGTCCTCCAGGTCGAGCTCGGCGGGCACCTGCTGCTGCAGCGCCGCGACGAGCGCCTTCTCGGCGGCGCCGCGCGCGACGTTCACGCGCTGGTGGGCCAGGATGGTCGCCCGGATGCGGTGGAGCTGCTCCTCGCGGAGCGTCAGCGGCTCGCCCTTGACGGTCACCCGCAGCACCAACTCCTCGCCGGCCTGCGTGAACGGCAGGTCGACCAGGCGTTTCAGCACCTCGACCATGCGCAGGCTGCCCTTCACGGCGGCCGCGGGCGCGGCGTCCACCCGCGTCGCGTCCAGCCCCGGCAGCACGTCGGACGCCACCGAGCCGATCGCGCGGAGCGTCACCGAATCCTCGCCCAGCGACGGCAGGACGCGCTCGATGTAGTTCATGAACACCGGACCCGGGCCGACCACGAGGATGCCCCCGCGCTCGAACCGGCGGCGGTTGCTGTAGAGCAGGTAGGCGGCGCGGTGCAGCGCGACGACGGTCTTGCCGGTGCCCGGGCCGCCGTTGATGACCGTCACGCCGCGGTAGTCGGCGCGGATCGCCTCGTCCTGCTCCGCCTGGATCGTCGACACGATGTCGCGCATGTGCGGCCCGCGGGCCCGCGACAGGGCCGCCATGAGCGCGCCCTCGCCGATGATCGGCAGGTCGTCGCGCTTCGCGGAGGCGTCCAGCAGGTCGTCTTCGATGCCGACGACCCGGTCCATCCGGCAGCGCAGGACGCGGCGCCGGACGACGTCCATCGGGTCGCTCGGCGTCGCCCGGTAGAACGGCTCGGCGGCGCGGGCGCGCCAGTCGATGACGAGCGGCTCGTAATCGTCGTCCCGGACGCCGATGCGGCCGATGTAGCGCACCTCGTCGTCCGTGTGGTCGAGGCGTCCGAAGACGAGGCCCTCGTGCTCTGCGTCCAACACCGCGAGGCGCCGGGCGGCCTGGTAGGCGAAGGCGTCGCGCTCGAAGAGCGCGGTGCCGTCCTCTTCGCGGACGTACGTCTCGCGATCGGAGTGATACAGCGACTGGCCCTGCGACGCCGCGGACCGCGCGGAGCGCGTCGCCTCGGCGAGGCGGTCGTACACGGCGTCCACGTGAGCCTGCTCGATCGCCAGCTCGTGGGCGAGCACGTCGGCCGACACGCCGGCGTCCGGAGTGTTCGGAACGGTCGGTTGAGTCAACAGCGAACCCTTCGTTTTGCCAGACCGAGCATTTTACGGCACCCGTCAAGCACCCGCGGTGAGAAGCCGATTCGACGCCCCGGGGCGGCGTTCACAGCAGCGGGACGAAGGTGAACAGGTCGCCGGTCGGCGTCCGGGTGAGGCCGGTCGCGGTGCGGTCGACGACGACCATGGCGTGACCCGCCGGGACCACCATGCGCCCGCCCGTCGCGAGCTGCCCTTCGAGCTCCGGCGGGACGCGGCCGCCGTCGGCCGACACCAGGATGCGATCGAAGGGGGCGGCGTCCGGCCAGCCCAGCACCCCCGGACGCGCGCGCTCGAAGCGCACCCACCCGAGGCGTCCGGCGAGGTTCGCGCGCCCCATCTCGACCAGCTCGGGCACCACGTCGACGCCGAGCACCGACCCCGACGGCCCGACGAGGTGGCCGAGCAGGGCGGACGTCCAGCCCGACCCACTGCCCACGTCGAGGACGCGGTCGCCCGGGCGGGCGTCCAGCAGGCGCAGCATGTACCGCACGGTCCACGGTTGGCTGTTCGTCGCGCCGTACCCGATCGGCAGCGGGTGGTCGCGCCCGGCGAACGGACGCTGATCGGGCGGCAGGAAATCGACGCGCGGCAGGGCCGCGAACGCGTCGTCGAGCCTGGTCATCTGCCCATTCTGCCCCTCGGACGCCGCGGCCGCCGGCCGCGCGGCCTCAGTGGCGGGTGAGGTCGCGGTTGGTGGGCCGGACGTCTTCGCCCGTCAGCGCCTCGTGGCAGGCGTAGGACGCCAGCGCGCCCGTCAGCAGCTGCGCCCATGGCTCGGCCCCGCCCGGACTCGACGGCGAGGCGTGGAAGCGGGTCGCGTCGTGCGGGTCGCGCAGGGGTGGGCGGGCCGCGAGCTGGGCGACGAAGTCCGGCCGGAAGGGCCGTGGCCTCCGCCAGGACGCCCCCGTCGGCCGCGCCTCGATGATGGCGTCAGCGTCGGCGGCGGTCCGGGGGGCGGTGGCGTCGGCGGAACCTGCGGAACCTGTGGAGCCGGGCGCCGTGACCGTGCCCGGCTCGGGCGGCGGCCCGGCCGTCACCCGGACGCCCACGCGTGCGGCCCGCTCGGCGACCAGGTCGAGCAGGGTGGCGGACGGGGCGACGCGGCCGTCGCGGTCGAGGAGGACCCAGCGCCCGAACGTCCGCTCGACCGACAGCCGCGAGACGAGCCAGGCGGGGGCGTCCGTCGGCTCGGAGCCGACCGCGCGGGCGACGTCGCGGAGGCGTCCGGCCAGCGGGGGAGCGTCGGCGAAGGCGCGCGCCTCGTCCTCCACCGTGCGGCGCGGGTCGAGGCGGGCCGCACGGAGGCGTCCGGGGGTGAGTTCGGCCTCCAGGCCGAGGAAGCGGAGCGCCTGCCACGTGGCGTCGTGCCGGTCGAGCAGGTCGCGCCAGCGGGCGGCGACCGGCTCGCCGAAGCGCTCCGACAGGTGGTGCCACTGGGCGCCCCGGTCGGTCGGCCAGCCGTCGCCGGCGGGCGCCAGCGTGAGGCCGTGGACGCCGAGCGCCCCGGCCGCTGGACGCCCGGTCTTGGTGAAGAAGTCGCGCCAGGGAGCCGGGAAGGCGACCGGGCCGGCGAGCTGGTCGCGCGCCGGGTCGGGCTGGTCGCCGGGGGCCGCGAGGAGCGTCACCGCGTGGCCGAGGCGGGCCAGGCGGGCGGCGGCAGCGAGGCCGGCGAGGGTCCCGCCGAGCACGGTGATGCGGCCCATGGGCTCAGGCGTCGGGCTTCAGTTCGCGGCGTCGCCAGCGGTGGAAGGTGTCCCAGCCGTGGCGGACGCGGCGCGCCACGGCGATGAGCACGACGAGCCCCACCAGCAGCAGGACGCCGGCGATGAGCGCCGCGACGACGGGCACGAACGCCACGAGCGCGCTGACGCCGGTGACGGCGATGTCGCCGCCGACGGACGCCGCGACGTTCGTGACCGGTTCGGGCGAGGTGTTGACCGCCATGCGCAGGCCGGACTTGGTGAGGTGGCTGGCCAGGGCGGTGATGCCGCCGGTGGAGGCGAGCAGGATCGTCCAGAGATCGCCCGTGCCGCTGGCGAAGAGGGCGCCGAGCGCGGTGCCGACCACGGGACGGACGACGGTCGACAGCGAATCCCACAGCGAGTCGACGTAGGGCACCTTGTCGGCCACGAACTCGATCAGGGCCAGGACGCCCACCAGCACCAGCACGTCAGTGCGCTGGACCGCCTCGGGGATGCCGGGCACGTGGCCGAACCGGCCGAGCAGGCCCAGGACGAGGACCGTGACGTACGCGTTGATCCCGCTGGCCCACCCGCTCGCGAACGCCGCCGGAAGCATCTCCATGGCGGAAGGGTAATGCGTGCGGCCAAGTGAGGGGCAATTCGCTTCGGGCCGCTTCGTTTTGTCAGAGGGCCCGGCTAGCATCCTGAGTATCGAACAATCGTACGAAAGGGGTCGGCGATGAGGCGCTACGACGAGGCGATCGACGTGCGGGTCGACGAGGGCGAGGGGGAGCCGCGGCCCGCCCGGTTCATCTGGCGGCGCCGGCTGTGGCGGGTGCTGGGGGTCGAGGCGCGCTGGCGGGAGACGGCCGATTGGTGGAGCCGGCCGGGGGGCGACCTGCTGGCGGAGTCGGAGGTCTGGCGGGTCGTGGCGGCCGACGGCCGGTCGGGCACGCCAGGGGTGTTCGAGCTGGCGTGCGCAGAGGCGTCCGGGGGGTCGGGGTGGCGGCTGCGCGGCGTCCTCGATTGAGGTCTTGACGCCGCCGCGGCGGCGGCTCCTATAGTGAATGGCTCGAACAATTGTTCTATAAGAGGGGGGGGGGCGCCATGGGTGACCCGTTCGTGCACCTGCGGGTGGCGTCGGGGTACTCGCTGCAGTACGGGGCGAGCCACCCCTCGGCCCTGGTCGAGGCCGCCGCGGGGTTCGAGATGGACACGCTGGCGATCACCGATCGCGGCGGGTTGTACGGGGCCGTCCGGTTCGCGAAGGCGTGCCTCGGCGCCGGTATCGCGCCGATCGTCGGCGTCGATCTCGCGCTGGCCGGCGAGCGGGCCGGGGCGCCCTCGGCGGGGCGGGTGGTCGCGCTGGCCACCTCGCGGCGCGGGTATGCGTCGCTGTGCCGGCTGACGTCGGCCGTCCACCTGGGCGGCGAGCGGGGGCGGCCGCGGGTCACGCGCGGGCAGATCGGGGCGCACCGCGACGACGTCGTGGTGATGCTCGGGGCCGATTCCGACCTGGGCCGGGCGCTCGCCGAGCGCGACGACGCGCGGGCCGAGGCGGTGCTGCGGCGGTGGCTCGAGGTGGTCGATCGCGAGTCGCTCGTCGTCGGGGTCACCCATCACCGGGTCGCCGGGGCGGGCCCCTGGTCGGCCGGCCACGCCGGGCGCATGCTCGCGTTCGCCGACGCGCACGGGCTGGCCGGCGTCCTCACCAACGCGGTGCGCATGGCGCGCCGCACCGACGCGCCGGTGGCCGACGTGCTCGACGCGACGCGGCGGCTCGTCCCGCTCGACCTGCGCAACGTCGACCGGCGCAACGCCGAGGGGTACCTCAAGTCGGGCAAAGAGATGGTCGCCATCGCCGACGAGGTGTGCCGGCTCGCGGGCCGGCGCGACGCGGTGCGGCTGTTCGGCGATACCCGGCACCTGGCCGTGCGCTGCCGGCTCGACCCGCGGGCCGACCTGGGGCTGGGCGAGATCCACCTGCCCGAGTTCGAGGTGCTGCAAGGCTCGGGCGACGCGTTCGCCGAGCTGCGGCGGCGGTGCGAGGCGGGGCTGGCCGCGCGGTACGGGTCGGTCGATGCGCGGGCGCGCGACCGCATCGACGACGAGTTGGCCGTCGTCGGCGAGTTGGGGTTCAGCCCCTACTTCCTCACGGTCGCCCAGGTGGTCGACGGGGTGCGCGAGCTGGGCGTCCGGGTGGCCGCGCGGGGGTCGGGGGCGGGCAGCCTCATCAACTACGCCCTGGGCATCTCGGGGGTCGATCCGCTGCGCTACGACCTCATCATGGAGCGGTTCCTGTCGCCCCTGCGCGTCGCGCTGCCCGACATCGACATCGACGTGGAGTCGGCGCGCCGCACCGACGTCTACGACATGATCTTCGCGATGTTCGGCCGCGAGCGGGTGGCGTGCGTCGCGATGATGGAGACGTACCGCGTCCGGCACGCGATCCGCGACGTCGGCAAGGCGATGAGCCTGCCGCCGGGCGACGTCGACGCGATCGCGAAGTCGTTCCCGCACATCCGGGCGCGCGACGTGCGGCACGCGCTGCGCGACCTGCCCGAGCTGCGCAGCGCGAACCTGGCCGACGAGCAGTTGCGGGTGCTGTTCGACCTCGTCGAGAGCCTCGACGGGTTGCCGCGGCACGTCGCGCTGCACCCCTGCGGCGTCCTGCTGTCGGATGCGACGCTGTACGACCGCACGCCGGTGGAGGCGAGCTTCGGCGACTACCCGATGAGCCAGTTCGACAAAGACGACGTCGAAGACATCGGGCTGCTGAAACTCGACGTGCTGGGCATCCGCATGCAGTCGTCGATGGCCCATGCGGTCGCCGAGATCGAGCGGGTGGAGGGGGAGCGGGTCGACCTCGACGCCCTCGCGCCGTT
Source organism: Nigerium sp. (assembly GCF_039811905.1). Lineage (NCBI taxonomy): Bacteria > Bacillati > Actinomycetota > Actinomycetes > Propionibacteriales > Propionibacteriaceae > Nigerium > Nigerium sp. The sequence goes on from NZ_JBDHZL010000002.1 coordinate 6,894, forward strand.
CGACGACCCGGCCGTCTACGCGATGATCGGCCGGGCCGAGACCATCGGCTGCTTCCAGATCGAGTCGCCCGGGCAGCGTGAGCTCGTCGGCAAGTTCGGGCCGAGCGACTTCACCGACATCGTCATCGACATCTCGCTGTTCCGGCCGGGGCCGGTGAAGTCCGACATGGTGATCCCGTTCCTCCGCGCCCGCAACGGCTGGGCCGAGCCGCGGTACCTGCACCCCGACCTCGTCCCGGCGCTCGCCGAGACGCGCGGCGTCGTCGTGTTTCACGAGCAGGTGATCAAGCTGGTCGCGGTCATGACCGGCTGCAGCCTCGCGTACGGCGACGAGGCGCGCCGGGCGCTCGGCAGCCCCCAGGGGCAAGAAGATGTGCGGCGCTGGTTCGTGCCCGCCGCGCTGGCGAAGGGGTACGACCCGGCGCTGGTCGACGAGGTGTGGCAGGTGCTGGTCAGCTTCGCCTCGTTCGGGTTCTGCAAAGCCCATGCCGCCGCGTTCGCGCTGCCCACCTACCAGTCGGCGTGGCTCAAGGTGTACTACCCGGCGCACTTCGTCGCGGGGCTGCTCACGCACGACCCGGGCATGTATCCCAAGCGCCTGATTCTGGAGGAGGCGCGGCGCCTTTGCCTGCCCGTCCTGCCGCTCGACGTGAACCACAGCCGGGTCGAATACGTCGTCGAACCGGTGGGCGCCGAGCGCGGCATCCGGCTGGCGCTGGCCGACGTGAAGGGCATCGCGTCCGACGAGCTGACCCGCATCGTCGCCGGGCAGCCGTACGCGGGGCTCGTCGACTTCTGGCGGCGGGCCGCCGTGTCGATCGACGTCGCCGAGCGCCTCGTGCTGGCCGGCGCGTTCGACGAGCTCTACGGGGTGGGGTTGCCGGGGCCGGTCGCGGCGCGGGGCGCGGTGACCCGTCGCGACCTCATGCTCGCCCTGGCCGACCTGGCGCGCGAGGCGCGCGTCGACCAGCGGGTGAACGGACGCCGCGCGCGCGGCCTGGGCGGCGGGGCGTCCGGCGACCGGCAGGCCGTCCAGCTCGCGCTCGACTTCACCGCCCCGGCTCCTCCCGGCGGGCCGGGGGGAACCGGGGAGGGGGGCGGCCCCCTCGACGCTGACGGGGTCGGGGAGGAGGGTGCCGGCGCGGCCTGGGCGTCCGGGGTGCCGGGCGACGTGGCGGTCACGGGCCTGCCCGAGATGACGGCGTCGGAGCGGATGGCGGCGGAGCTCGACATCCTGGGGATGGACGCGACGCGGCACGTGCTGAGCGACTACCGGGAGTTCCTGGCCGCGATCGGCGTCACGTGGAGCAGCGAGCTGCTCGAGCGGCGCAGCCGAAGCTCGCTGCTGGTCGCCGGGGTGAAGGTCGCCACCCAGACGCCGCCGGTGCGGTCGGGCCGGCGGGTGATCTTCCTCACGCTCGACGACACGACGGGCCCGGTCGACCTCACCTTCTTCGAAGACGCGCAGGGCCCCTACGCGCGCACGGTGTTCAACTCGTGGCTGGTCGTCGGGCGGGGCGAGCTGCGGCGCACCGGCCCGCGGGGCGTCTCGTTGCGCGCGACCGGCGCGTGGGAGCTGACGCACCTGCACGGCGTCTGGGCGCAGGTGCTCGAGGCGACGGGGGACGCGGAGGCCGCGGTCGCGGCCGTCCGGGCGATCATCGACGCCCCGGCCGAGATGCCCGAGCACGACCCGACCGCACCCGAGGCGTCCGAGGGCGACGGGCGGGCGTCCGACGAGCCGGTGGCCGACCCGCAGCGCCACGGGCGCGGCGGCGGCATGGGCCAGCGGCGGGTGTTCCTGCACGCGAGCGGGTTCGTCCAATCGCCGTACACCGACGTCAGGCCCGCGGGGCCGGCGCCGGCATCCGTGCCGGCCGAGTTCACCGAGCCGGGCCGCAAGCTGTGGCACTCGAGCCCGGGGAGTTCGGGCCGATGAGCATCGTCATGCACGTCGACATGGACGCGTTCTACGCCTCGGTCGAGTTGCGGCGGCGTCCCGAGCTGCGGGGGCGGCCGATGTGGGTGGGCGGGGAGAACCGCGGCGTCGTGTTGTCGGCCACCTACGAGGCGCGCGCGTTCGGCGTCGAGGGCGGCATGAGTTCGACGCGGGCGCGGCGGCTGTGTCCCGACGCGGTGGCGGTGCGTCCCGACCACGACACCTATCAGGCGGTGTCGGAGGGGGTGTTCGCGATCTTCGAGACCATCACGCCGCGGGTGGAGCCGCTGTCGCTCGACGAGGCGTTCCTCGACGTGACGGGCGCGGTGCGCCGGCTCGGGCCGCCCGCCGAGATCGGCGAGCTCGTGCGGGCGATGGTGGCCGACGAGCAGGGCATCCCCTGCTCGGTGGGCATCGGGCCGACGAAGTTCATCGCGAAGCTGGCGTCCAACGCGGCGAAGCCGAACGGGCTGGTCGAGGTGCCGCCCGAGGGGGTCATCCCGTTCCTCCACCCCCTGCCGGTGGAGAAGATCTGGGGGGTGGGGGAGGTGACGGCGGCGTCCCTGCGCCGGCTGGGGCTGGCGACGGTGGCCGACCTGGCGCACACGTCGCGGGCCACGCTGCAGCGCGCGCTGGGCAACACCGGCGCCCAACTGCACGACCTGGCGTGGGGGGTCGACGCGCGCCCGGTCATCGCGCGCGACCGCGAGCGCAGCGTCGGCTGCCAGGAGACGTTCGACCGCGACACCGACGACGCCCGGTTCGTCGAGACCGAGTTGCTGCGGGTCGCCTCGCGGGTGGCGTCCCGCATGCGCCGGGCCCGGGTGCTGGGGCGGACGGTGACGGTGCACGTCCGGTTCGCGGACTTCCGGGTGACGCAGCGGTCGCTGACCCTGCCGAGCCCCACCGACGTGACCGACGAGATTCATGCGACGGCGGTGTCGCTGTTCCGCGGCATGCGGCTGGAGCGGCCGCGGCTGCGCAGGGTTGGAGTGCGGGTCGGGGGTCTGGTCGACCTCGAGCAGGCCTACCAGCAGCCGATGTTGGGCGATCCCGAGCACGGCTGGCGTGACGCCGAGCGGGCCGCGGACGCGGCGATCGAGAAGTTCGGCCCCGCGGCCGTCCAGCGGGCCACCTTGACCGGCCGGAGGCGGTGAGCCACCCTGGCTACACCCGATAGTTCGGTTCCGTTTGGAGCCGACGGCGCCTACACTTGTGGAAAGCGCCGATGTTGGCGTGCACATCAACGACCAAGGGAGGCTGACATGGCCCTCTCGGAGGAAGAACAGCGGCTCCTCGAGCAGATGGAGGCCGCGCTGGCGGCCGACGATCCGAAGTTCGCCAACACTCTCCGCGGGACGAGTACTCGACGGTTGCACAAGCGTCGCGTCGCGCTCGCCGGCCTCGGCTTCGTGGTCGGCATCGCCGGCCTCATCGCGGGGATGGAGACGCATCCGGCCGTCAGCGTCATCGGGTTCGTCGTCATGCTCGTCTCGACGATCGCGGCGCTCACCTCGTGGCAGCACGTCGGCAACGGGAACGACGGCGTCCCCGCACGGCCGTCGCAGCCGCGTCCGAAGTCGCCCACGACGGATACGCCGTTCATGGACAAAATGGAGGAGCGGTGGCGGCGTCGTCAAGACGACGGTCTCTGACCCTCTGACCGGCGTTCCGTACACTCCACAGCGGCCCTTCGGGGCCGCTTTTTTTGTGCCCGGAGGGAGACGAGTCTTGGTGCCCGCAGTCAGACGAGTCGCTGACCATCGCCGGCAGCGCGCCGGGCGGGCGGCGTCCGGCATCGTCGGGATCGTCTGAGCGGGCCGGTCAGGCGCGGCGCCACAGGGACGCCGGCCACAGCCGCGCGCGCGTCCGGTCGAGCGACGACGTCCCCTCCTCCAGCCCGGACGCCACGGCGGACACGTCGCCGGCGTACCCCTCTCGGACGCCTCCGCCCGCGCCCCGCTCGCCTTCTCCCGCGTCCCGCTCGCCTTCTCCCGCGCCCGCCGCACCGTCCGCCGGGCCCGACGCGGGGCCACTGGCCCCCGCCGCCCGGACGCCCTCCAACGTCCCCGGGGCGGCGAACAGGGCCGCCTCGGCGTCCATCGCGACGCGGAACAGCGCCGGGCGCGCGCTCTCCGGCAGCTCCCCGGACGCCACCGTGGCCGCGAACCGCGGCGACCCGGGCGGCCAGGCGTGCCGGTGGTCGAGGAAGGTGTCGCGAACTTCGTCCCAGGCGTCCAGCGCTTCGACCGCGGGGTCGCGTCCCGCAGCCAGCCTCCGACGGCGCACCCACGCCCGCACGGACGCCGGCCCCGCGACGACCACCGCGGCCGCCAGCACCACCAGCGCGATCCACCATGGCCAGCCGCCCGGTCCGGCCCCCTCGTCCCCGGCCTGGCCGGGCGCCGGCGTCGCCTCCGCGGTGGGCTCGCCGGTCGGCTCGGACGTCGGCTCGGCGGTGGGCGTCGGAGACGCGGTCGGGGACGCCGTCGGCGTCGCGGTCGGCGTCGGGCTGTTCAGCCCCGAGGACGGCGTCGGCTCGAACGCGACCCAGCCCCAGCCGGCGAAGTACAGCTCGGGCCAGGTGTGCATGTCGCGCATCGAAACGCGCCACCCGTCGCCGGTCTGCCGCCCGGGCGTGAACCCGACGGCGACCCGCGACGGGATCCCCGCGATGCGCGCCATGATCGCCATGGACGCCGCGTACTGCTCGCAGTAACCCTCCTTGTCCTCCAGGAGGAAGCGCTCGATGGTCCGGTAGCCCGACCCGGGGGCGGGCTCCAGGCTGTACGTGAACTCCGGCTGCCGCAGGTAGGCGAGGATGGCCTGCGCGCGCTCGCCGGGCGTCCGGGCGTTGCGCGTGACCCGGTCGGTGAGCCGGACGACGCTCCGCGGCAGGTCGGCGGGCACCTGCGAGACCAGGTCACCCTCCGCCGGACGACCGCCGTCGGCGGCCGCCGCCAGCTGCGCGGCGCTCGGCTGCACGTCGACGCTCTCGACGTCGTAGGTCAGGCCCCACGACGCCGCCGACCCCCGGTTCGGGATGCCCAGGGCCAGCATGACCAGCGAGTCGGGCAGGTAGCCCCACCGGTCGTCGAGCCCGCGGACGGCCCGGGGCGCGTACGGCAAGGGCAGATACTCCGATTGGAGCCGGTCGATCCGGATGGCGGTGTGCCGCGTCGGCGCCTCCTCGGTCAGGCCCGGGGGCCGGGGCAGCGACCCGACCCGGACGTCGCTGTTCGCCAGGTGCCAGCCCTGCGCGCCGAACGCGGGCAGCGTCGCCATGCGCAGGTATGCGCCGCCGGGCCGGTCGGTGGTGTAGGTGAGGGCCGTCACGTCGCGCGGCTGGGTGAGGTTGCGGCGCAGGTCGAGGCTGGGGTCGCTCATGCGGATCGGCGTCCCGCTGTCGCCGCGCAGCGACGGCGGCACGTGGATCAGCGGCGTGACGACGCCGGTCACGAGCAGGGCGAGCGCGGTGGCCGCGGCCAGCGCGAGGACGCCGCCGGCCCGTTGGCCGGCGCCCGCGGCCCCCGGCGCGAACGCGGGTCGCCGGGCGGTCGCCATGACCAGCACGAGCCCGATACCCAGCAGCGCCACGGACGCGAACGGAAGCGACCGGTCCCGCGGGCCGATGGCGGGAACGAGCACGATCACGAGCAGGGGCAGCAGCACCCACGCCGGACGCCGCAGGCTCACGACGAGCGCGTCCGCGAGCAGGGCGACGAGCCCGACGAGCACGAAGATCAAGACGGTCAGCCCGCTGTGGGCCTCGACCGGGGCGACGCTGCGCTGGAGGTGCTCGATCGCCCCGTTGACCAGGCCGGACGGACTCTGGCGCGGCGCCAACACCTGCCACAGCCCGACCGCCCCGCCGGCGACGATGAGGGTCTGCACGATCATCACGACGGCGTCCGTGGCCCGCAGCGCCCGCAGGACCACCCCCGCCAGCCCGACCCCCACGATGGCGAGGCCGGCGACGACGAGGGCGGAGGCGTCCGTCGTGATCGCCCGCCACGCGGGGATTTGCAGCAGCAGGGCGACGACGACCGCCAGCCCTTGCCGGGTGGCGCGCCTCACGACCAGACCCCCGTCGCCGCCGCCCGGACGCCGAGCCGCTGCCACGCGCCCGACGGGTCGGTGCCCGGCGCGGTGCGCGCGACCGACCAGCCGTGCGCGGCGAGGATCCGGAGGCCCTGGTCGAGCCCTCCGTCGGTGTGTCCGCCCCCGGCGGGGACGCGTGAGGTGCCGGCCGCGTCGTCCAGCAGCAGCACCCAACCGCCGTTGGCGTCGGCGGTGTCGACGAGCTGGGCCGCGTCGGCGGCGTCCAGCGTCGCGAGCAGCGCGACCACCAGGTGCCCGGACGTCTCCCGGGAGACCATCCGCGTCGCCTCGCCGAGGCCGGTCTCGGGGCTGAGGCGGGAATCCACGAGGTGTTCGAGCCAGGCCTGACGCGGCTGCAGGTGCTCGCGCCGCGACGAGAACGTCCGCGCGCCCGCGTCGGCGATGCTGACGACGTAGCCGGCGTCCAACAGGTGCGCCCCCACGGACGCCGCGAGCGTCACCAGCCACTCGAACGACGCGCTCGTGACCTGGGCGCCGCCGTGCGCGGCGGAGCGCGAGTCGAGGACGACCCACGCCGTCGGATCCCACGCCTGCTCCTCGCGCCGGACCATCAGGTGGCCCGCCCGCGCCGTCGACGGCCAGTGGATGCGCCGGACGTCGTCGCGCGGCTGATAGTCGCGCACCAGCACGTCGTCGGGCCCGGAGATCGCGGTCTGGGGGATCGGCGTCTCCCCGGACGTCCCCGACACCTGTCGCCGCGCCGCGCTGAGCGGCAGCACCGGCGGCGTGACGAGCACGGACGCGTCCGCGCGCAGCCGGGTGGTCCGCTGGGCGAGCCCGAGCAGGTCGGTCGCCTCGACCGTCAGCCGGTCGAGCCGGAACCGCCCCCGGCGCAGCGGCCGGCACTGGTACGCCACCCGGATCGGCTGCCGCGCCGGCATGGGCACGTCGAGGGCCTGCGCGCCGCCGAACGAGGGCGGCATCCGGTCGTCGAGCCGGTACAGCGCCGGGACGCCGACCCCCCGGGCGGCCAGGCTCAGCTCCACGTTCGTGGGTCGTCCGGCCTCGACCTGCGACGGCGTCACCCGCCGGGACGCCCGCAGCCGCGGCAGCCCCAGCCACGCGGCCGCCAGCGCCACGAGCACCAGCCCGACCAGCAGGACGCCCACCCCCACGAGGCTCGGCTCGCGCGCGACGTACGCCGTCACGAGCAGCCCCACGCCGACCGCCAGCAGGACGGCCCCGCGCGTCGTCGGCCGGACGATGGGCACCCTCACCGCGCGCTCCCGCTCACGTCCGCCGCGGGGTGGGCACCTCGGCGACCAGCTCGGCCAGCACGTCGGACGGCGTCCGGTGGCTCGCCTGCATCGCCAGCGGGCTCAGCAGGACGCGGTGGGCGAGCGCGGCCACGGCGAGCGAGCTCACGTCTTCGGGCACCACGTAGCCGCGGCCCTGCATGGCCGCGCGCGCCCGCGCGGCCCGCGTCAGGTGCAGCCCGGCGCGCGGGGACGCCCCCAGCCGCAGCAGCTCGCTCGTGCGCGTCCGCTCCAGCAGCGTGACCACGTACTCCTTCAGCTTCGGGTGGAGGAACACCTCGCGGACGGCCTCTTTCGCCAGCACGATGCCTGCGGCGTCCGTCACCGGCCGCAGCTCGCTCAGCGGGTCGGACGCCGAGTGCCGGTCGAGCATCTCCAGCTCGGCGCCGCGCGCGGGGTAGCCCATCGACATCGAGATCATGAACCGGTCCCGCTGGGCCTCGGGCAGGGGATAGGTGCCCTGCATCTCGATCGGGTTCTGCGTCGCGACGACCATGAACGGCGTCGGCAACTCGTGCGTCACCCCGTCCACCGACACCCGGCTCTCCGCCATCGCCTCCAGCAGCGCCGACTGCGTCTTTGGGGAGGCGCGGTTGATCTCGTCGCCGATCACCAGGTTCGCGAACACGCCGCCCGGCTTGAACTGGAACTCGCGGGTGTCGGGGTTGAACACCGAGACGCCCGTGATGTCGGTCGGCAGCAGGTCGGCGGTGAACTGGATGCGCCGCGCGGTGCAGTCGACCGCCCGCGCGAGCGTGCGCGCGAGCATCGTCTTGCCGACGCCCGGCACGTCTTCGATCAGCAGATGCCCGCCGGCCAGCAGCACGACCAGCGACATGTCGATCGCGTCGGTCTTGCCCTCGATCACGGTGGCGATGGCGCCTCGGAGCCGGTCGCTCAGTTCGGCGACCGCTGCCACGTCGGCGCCCGTCTTCGTCTCCACGCGGCCACCTTACTGAACGGGCAACCCGCCGCCGCCTCACCCGCCGTGGGGGCGTCCGGGAAAGAAACAGGCGTCGCTAAGGGTCGCAGGTGGAGGAAAGTGGGGTACGGTGGAGCCAAGTGGAGGAAGATGGGCCTTGGGGAAGGGGTGATCCCACGATGTTCTTGGGTACCTATACCCCGCGGCTCGACGAGAAGGGTCGCTTCTTCCTCCCCGCCAAGTTCCGCGACGAGCTCGCCGAGGGTCTCGTGATCGCCAAGGGGCAGGAGCACTGTCTCGCGATCTACACCCCCGAGGGCTTCCAGCAGGAGGCGGCGAGGGCCATGTCCGGTCCGTCCACCCTTCGCGGCATCCGCGACTTTCAGCGCATGTACGCCTCCGGAGCCTCGGAGGAGGTGCCTGACAAGCAAGGACGCCTCACGGTCCCGCCGATGCTGCGGCAGTACGCGGGGCTCGACAAGGAGATCGCGGTGATCGGTGCGTTCAACCGCATCGAGATCTGGGATCTCGCAGCCTGGGAGGCCTACCAGACCGCCCAGGAAGAGGAATTCGCTCGACTGGACGGCGAGATCGCCCCCGGGGAGCCGCCCATGTGAGACGTGCGAGGTGGCTTCAATCCGCGGGACTGGCTGGCTCCACTTCCCCGGTGCCAGGCAGAACCCCGGGATTGAAACCTCGTCGCACGTCTCTCCCTTTTCATCCACGCCGCGATCCACTCCACTTCCCTCCACCCGTTCCACCACCACGCACCACCCGGCTCCACGGCCGGCCCAACCACCCCAGGGGGCAGCGATGATCGAGCAGAACGCGGGTGCACGTCACGTGCCCGTGATGCTTGGCCGCACCGTCGAGTTGCTGGCCCCCGCGCTGGCGTCCGAAGGGGCCGTCTATGTCGACTGCACCCTCGGCCTCGGCGGGCACGCGCGGGCGATCCTCGAGCGCTGCCCGGACGCCCGCCTCATCGGCATCGACCGCGACGCCGACGCGCTCGACGCCGCGCGCGAGCGCCTGGCCGCCCACGCCGACCGCGTGGAGCTGTACCAGGCGGTCTACGACGAGCTCGGCGACGTCCTTGCCGAGGCCCGGACGCCGCGGGTGCAGGCGATCCTCGCCGACCTCGGCCTGAGCTCCCTGCAGATCGACACGGCCGAGCGCGGCTTCGCGTACGCGGTCGACGCGCCCCTCGACATGCGGATGACCCAGTCCGAGGGGCCGAGCGCCGCCGACGTCGTCAACACGTACGCGGCGTCCGACCTGGCGCGCGTCCTGCGCACCTACGGCGAGGAGCGCTTCGCCGACCGCATCGCCCGCGCGATCGTCGCCGAGCGCGCGCGGCGTCCGTTCGAGACGTCGGCCCGGCTCGTCGAGACGGTCGCCGGCGCGATCCCGGCCGCCGCCCGCAAGACGGGCGGCCACCCGGCCAAGCGCACCTTCCAGGCCCTCCGCATCGAGGTCAACCGCGAGCTGGACGCCCTCGCCGGCCTCCTGCCCCAGGCCCTGGACGCCCTCGCGCCCGGCGGCCGCATCGCCGTGCTGGCCTACCACTCGCTGGAGGACCGGCTCGTCAAGAACGCCCTGCGGAAGGCGTCCACCGATCACGCGCCGCGGGATCTTCCCGTGGTGCCCGCCGAGCACCGCGCCCGGTTCCGCCTGCTGACGCGGGGGGCCGAGCGTCCCGACGACGAAGAGCACGAAGCCAACCCGCGCGCCGCCTCTGCCCGGCTGCGCGCTGCTGAGAGACTGAGCGAGGATTCATGAGTGCCTGGGAACTGTCCGCGACCCACCCGAGCGCGAAATCCACCGGCGAGGGACGCCCCCGGCTGCGGGGGCTGCCCGCCCCGTCGGTGCGGGCGATCGCGCGGGTCCCGTTCGCGGGTCTCATGATCCTGCTGCTCGCGGTGGGGATGGCGGGCCTGCTGGTGTTCAACACCTACCTGCAGGACCAGGCGTTCCAGCTCCGCCGGGCGCAGACCCAGGCGGCCGCCCTGGGTGACCGACTGTCGGATCTGGAGGCGCAGGTGAACGAGGCCGAGGCCCCCGCGCAGCTCGCGGGCCGCGCGACCGAGTTGGGCATGGTGCCCAACCCGAACGCGGTCTACGTCGACCTCGCCACCGGCCGGATCGTCGGCGAGCCGAAGGCCGTCACGGGCAACGAGATCCCGAGCCTGCGCGTCCAGCCGACGGGCGCGACGACGGCGGTCCCGCAGCCGACGGAGCAGATCGACTCGGCCGTCCAGCCGTGGTTCAACGTCGGCGCCACGCCGGCGGGCGCGAAGTCCTCTCAGGCGACGACCAACGCGAAGGCCGGCACCGCGAAGGCCGGCTCGGCGGCGTCCACGAAGGCGAAGCCGGCGTCCGGCGCGAAGACGACCAAGCCGGCCGCGACGAAGTCCACGCCCGCTCAGGCGGGCAGCACCAACCGCTAGGAGTCTTCCGATGAGCCCCACCCGTCCCGCGAAGAGAGGGGGCCGCGCCGGCCGGCGCTGGCCCCTGGCGGCCTCCGCCGGACGCCTGCGGGTGCTCGTCCTCGTGCTGGCCGTGATGTTCTCGGTGTGCGGGGCGCGGGCCGTGCAGGTGCAGGTGCTCGACCCGAACGGCATCGCCCAGGAGGCGGCCCAGCAGATGCAGGTCACCCGCTCCATCGAGGCGGAGCGGGGCACGATCTATGACCGCAACGGCCAGGTGATGGCGTTCACCGAAGACACGGTCAACATCATCGCCGACCCGGCGATGATCGCGTCCAACGGCAAGGAGCCGTCGACCATGCGCGACGCCGACCGCCAACGCGCCCAGCGGGCGCCGGCGGAGCTGGCGAAGATCGTGGCTGCCCGCACGGGGGAGGACGCGGGGCAGATCGAGGCGAAGCTGCGCAACACGACCTCCCGCTACGCCGTGCTGGCCCGGCAGGTCACCTCGTCGACCTACGCGGCCGTGGCGTCCGACGTGGACGCCGGCGGCTGGATCGGCATCTTCCGCGAGCCGAACCCGCGCCGCAACTACCCGATGGGCTCCGTCGCGTCGAACGTCGTCGGCTTCATGAACCAGAACAAGGGCGCGGGCGGTCTCGAGCTGGCGTTGAACAGCAAGCTGGCGGGCGCCCAGGGCAAGGAGACCTACCAGACCTCGCCGAAGGGCAAGATCCCGCTCGGCACGCAGGTGGTCACGCCGGCGGTCGACGGCGAGAACGTCACCCTGTCGCTGGACTCCGGCCTGCAGTGGCAGACCGAGCAGCGGCTCGCGCAGGCGGTCAAGGACAACAAGGCGTCCTGGGGGATCGGCATCGTCATGGACGTGAAGACCGGACGCCTCCTGACCCTGGCCAACACGCCGTCGTTCAACAGCAACGACCCCGGCAAGGCGACGCCTGAGGCCCTCGGCAACCGCGCCGTCACCAACGTGTACGAGCCGGGCTCGACGATGAAGGTCCTGACGCTCGGCTCGCTGCTGGACGCCGGGCTGACCAACCCCGACGAGATCACCCACATCGGCCCGACGATCAAGGTCGGCGACAACGAGGTGAAGGACGCCTTCAAGCACGGCGACATGGATCTGACCACCCGCGGCATCCTCGTGCGCTCGTCCAACATCGGCACGATCACGCTGGCCCGCCGGATGGACAAGGGGACGACCGCCGGCTACCTGAAGTCGTTCGGCCTCGGCCAGCGCACGGGCGTCGGCCTGCCGGGCGAGTCGGCGGGGCGGATCCCGAACGAGAAGATGCGCGACTACACCCGCGACGGCGTCGCGTTCGGCACGAGCCTGTCGGTGACGGCCGTCCAGATGGCCGCGGCCGTGAACTCGGTGGTGAACGGGGGCGTCTACGTCGCCCCGACGATCGTGCAGTCGACCACCGGGCCCGACGGCAAGGTGGACGAGGCGCCGCTCGGCGCGACCCACCGCGTGATCTCCGACTCGGCGTCCGCACAGATGCGCGACATGATGGAGCAGATGGTCATCCACTACAAGGACCAGCTCTACATTCCGGGCTACCGGACGGCCGCCAAGACGGGTACCGCGTGGGGTATCGATCCCAAGACCGGCAAGTACAAGGGCCTCGTGACGTCCATCATCGGGGTGGCCCCGATGGAGGATCCGCAGATCCTCACCTACATCGTCATCGGGAAAGACGATCGCTCGGGGGCTGGCCTCGGGGTGGCCGGTCCGGTGTACAAAGACATCATGAGCCTCGCGATCCCGCGCTACGGCATCAAGCCGAGCGCCACGACCGTCACGAACCAGCTGCCGCTGGAGAAGAACGCGCCCAGCGCGTCGCCGGCGGCGACCGCGCCGAGCGGCTCCACGGCGTCCGCGAAGCCGTCCGCGAGCGCGAGGCCGAAGAAGCCGTGACCGGCGCCGCCGACGCGACGGCCCGGCCCGCCCATCCGGCGGGGCTCGATCTGGAAGAACTGCTGCCGGGTGCGTCCGGACGCCTGCGGGGCGTCTGCCTCGACTCCCGGCTCGTGCAGCCCGGCGACCTGTACGTCGGGCTGCCCGGCACCCGCACGCACGGGGCGCGCTTCGCCCAGGCTGCCGCCGAGCGCGGTGCGCTCGCGATTTTGACGGACGCCGCCGGCGCGGCCCTGGCGGCGGAGGCGCTGCCGGTCGTGCTGACCGACGACCCGCGCGTCGCCATGGCGGGCATCGCGGCGCGCGTCTACGGCGACCCGACCTCCCGCGTCGAGGTGTTCGGCGTCACGGGCACCAACGGCAAGACCAGCACCGTGTTCCTGCTCGAGGCCGCCCTGGGCGCGCTCGGGCGGCGCGTCGCGACGATCGGCACGATCGGGTTCCGGCTCGAGGGCCAGCCGGTGGACGCGGCCCGCACCACGATCACCACGCCCGAATCCCCGGATCTGCAAGGGATGATGGCGCTCATGGTCGAGCGGGGCGCCGACACGATCGCGATGGAGGTCTCCTCTCACGCGCTGGCCCTGCACCGCGTCGACGCGATCTCCTTCGACGTCGCCGCGTTCACGATGCTCGGCCAGGATCATCTGGATTTCCACAAGACCCTCGAGAACTACTTCCAGGCCAAGGCGCAGCTCTTCCTGGGCGGCCGCGCGCGCGTCGCGGTCGTGAACGTGGACGACCCGCACGGACGCCGGCTCGCCGACATGGTCCGCGCCGACGGTCACGCGCGCCTGGTCACGACGGCGGTCGACTCCGACGCCGACTACCGGGTGACCGAGTACGGGCACGCGCCCGATGGCTCCGCCGAGGTGACGCTCGCCACCCCCGGCGGCGAGGTGCGCTTCGGGTTGACGATGCTGGGGGAGTTCAACGTCCGCAACGCCCTGACGGCCCTGGCGATGGTCGGGTCCGCCGGGCTCGACGTCGGCCGGGCCGCGACCGGGCTGCTGGCGGCGCAGGTCCCCGGACGCATGCAGCGCGTCCCGCTCGGCCCCGACGACCCCCACGTGATCGTCGACTTCGGCCACACCCCCCAGGCGGTCGAGGCGGCGCTCACCGCGCTGCCCACCACCGGACGCCGCATCGCCGTCCTCGGGGCCGGCGGCGACCGGGACGCGACGAAGCGCGGCCCCATGGGCGCCGCCGCCGCCCGCCATGCGGACGTCGTGGTCGTCACCGACGACAACCCGCGGTCGGAGGATCCGGCGTCCATCCGCGCGGCCGTCCTCGCGGGCGCGCGGGAGGCGGCGTCCGGCGGGGTGCGTGTGGTCGACGGCGGGGACCGGCGCTCGGCCATCCGGACGGCCTTGGACATGGCTGGACGCCACGATTGGGTCGCCGTTCTGGGCAAGGGGCACGAGCGCGGGCAAGATATCTCGGGGGTTATCACCCCGTTCGACGATGTGGAGGTCGTGCGCGACCTCCGCGGACAGGGGGAGTGACCGTGGACCCGACCACCGTGAGGCAGGTCGCCGAATGGACCGGCGGCCACGTCGCCGGCGGGGCGCGCAAGGATCCGGTGGGTCCCGACGTCGTGATCGACTCCCGCAAGGCCACCCCGGGCTCCGTCTTCGTGGCCATCCCGGGCGAGCGCGTCGACGGCCACGACTATCTGGGCGCCGCCCGCGCGGCCGGCGCCGGCGTGGCCCTCGTGGAGCATCCGGTCGACGACGAGCTCGCGCAGGTCGTGGTCGCGGACACCGTGCGGGGCCTCTCCGCCCTCGCGCGGGGCGTCGTCGCGGACGCCGTGGCCGCCGGGCTGGTCGTCGTCGGGGTGACGGGGTCGTCCGGCAAGACCAGCACGAAGGACCTCATCGCGCAGGTGCTCCCCGTGGCCGGCCCGACCGTCGCGCCGCTGGGCTCGTTCAACAACGAGATCGGCGCGCCGCTGACCGCGGCCGGCGTCGACGCCGGGACCAAGTTCCTCGTCAGCGAGATGGGTGCCCGCGGCAAGGGGCACATCGCCTGGCTGTGTTCGATCACCCCGCCGCGCATCGGGGCGGTCATCAACGTCGGCCACGCGCACCTCGGCGAGTTCGGCTCGCAGGAGGCGATCGCCGAGGCCAAGGGGGAGCTCGTCGAGGCGCTGCCCGCCGACGGCTGGGCCGTGCTGAACGCCGACGACCCACTCGTCACCCGCATGCGCGACCGGACGCCCGCGCGCATCGCCGCCTTCTCCCACGACGGCCCCGACGCCGGGGCCGACCTGTCGGTCTGGTCGTCGGGCGTGGAGGCCGACGACCTCCAGCGCTACTCGTTCACGCTCCACGCCGCCGGCGCGGTGACGGGCGAGGCGTCCGTCGCCCTGCGCGTGCTCGGCGAGCACAACGTCAGCAACGCGCTCGCCGCTGCGGCCGTCGGGCTGGCCGCGGGCGTCCCGCTCGACGAGGTCGCGGCCGCGCTGAGCGCCGCGACCCCGCGGTCGCCGTGGAGGATGCAGCTCGACGAGCGGGCCGACGGGCTCGCGATCCTGAACGACTCCTACAACGCGAACCCCGAGTCCATGACCGCGGCTCTCCATGCGTTCGCGCGCATGCGGCGTCCGGGCGGACGCCTCGTCGCCCTGCTCGGCACCATGCTCGAGCTCGGCGACGACTCGCCGCGCGCCCACCGCGAGATCGGGGCGACGGCGCGCGAGGCCGGCGTCGACGAGCTGCTCACGATCGGCGACTTCGGCGACGACATCCTCGCCGGGTTCACCGAGGCGGGCGGGTCCGGCGAACACGTCTCCTCCAAAGAGGACGCCGTGGCGCGCCTGCGCGCCACGCTGACCCCGGCCGACGTCGTGCTCGTGAAGGCGTCCCGGGGGCTGGCCCTCGATACGGTGGCGGACGACCTGCTCGCGGACAAGGGAGGGGAACGGTGAGGAGCATCCTGCTGGCCTCCGGGCTGGGCCTCGTCGGCACGCTGCTGGGCACGCGGGTCGCCATCGGCGTCCTGGTCCGCAAGGGCTACGGGCAGTACGTGCGCGACGACGGGCCGAAGGAGCACCTCAAGAAGGCGGGCACGCCGACGATGGGTGGCACGGTCATCATCGTGGCCGTCCTGCTGTCGTACGCGATCGCGCACCTGGTCTTCTGGGAGCCGCCGACTGCGTCCGGGTTGCTGCTGCTGTTCCTGTTCACGGGGCTCGGGTTCGTGGGCTTCCTCGACGACTACATCAAGATCAGCCGGGCGCGCAGCCTGGGCCTGAACTCGCGCGCGAAGCTGATCGGGCAGACGCTGGTCGCGATCCTCTTCGCGACCGGGTCGCTGCTGCTGCCGGACGCCCGCGGCGTCACCCCGGCGACGCACTTCATCTCGTTCCTGCGCGACGTCCAGTGGCTCGCCCTGCCGGCCGTGCTCGCGGTCGTGTGGATGGTCTTCGTCATCGCGGCCATGTCGAACGGCGTGAACCTGACCGACGGCCTCGACGGGCTCGCGACCGGGGCGTCCACGATGGTCTTCGCCGCCTACGCGCTCATCAACCTGTGGCAGTACAACAACTCGTGCGCGTGGGCCACCAGCGGCCCGCAGTGCTACGAGGTGCGCGACCCCTACGATCTCGCGCTCATCTCGGGCACCCTGGCCGCCGCGTGCTTCGGCTTCCTGTGGTGGAACGCGTCGCCGGCCAAGATCTTCATGGGGGATACAGGCTCCCTGTCGCTCGGCGGCGCGCTCGCCGGCCTGGCGATCATGACCCGCACCGAGATGCTGGTCGTCCTGCTGGGCGGGCTGTTCGTCATCATCACGATGTCGGTCGTGCTGCAGGTCGGCTTCTTCAAGCTGACGCACGGCAAGCGGCTGTTCAAGATGGCGCCGCTGCAGCATCACTTCGAGATGCTCGGGTGGGCCGAGGTGACGATCGTGATCCGCTTCTGGATCATCTGCGGCATCTTCGTGGCCCTCGGGCTCAGTCTCTTCTACGCGGAATGGGTGGTGGGGCAATGACCCTCGACTGGATCGCCGGCGCCAACAGGCTCTCGCCGTGGGCGCAGGCCCACGTCGTGGTCGCGGGGCTCGGCACGTCGGGGTTCGCCGCCGCCGACGGCCTGTGGAGCCTGGGCGCGCGCGTGACGGTGCTCGACGACGCCGACTCCGGCGAGAACGTCGAGAAGGCGACCCTGCTGGAGAAGCTCGGCGTCGAGAC
This sequence comes from Nigerium sp., assembly GCF_039811905.1. Classification (NCBI taxonomy): domain Bacteria; kingdom Bacillati; phylum Actinomycetota; class Actinomycetes; order Propionibacteriales; family Propionibacteriaceae; genus Nigerium; species Nigerium sp. Next base: position 23,693 of record NZ_JBDHZL010000002.1, read on the forward strand.
CCGCATCGGGCCCGGCTCGTCGGCGACCCTGCCCGAGGACGCCGATCTGGTCGTCACCTCGCCCGGCTGGCGTCCGACGTATCCCCTGCTCGCGCAGGCCGCGGAGCGCGGCGTCCCGATCTGGGGCGAGGTCGAACTGGCGTGGCGCATGATGCACCCCGACCGCGTGATCCCGTGGCTGGGCGTCACGGGCACCAACGGCAAGACGACGACGGTGAACATGCTCGAGTCGATCCTGTCCGCCGACGGACGCCGCGTGGCGGCGGTCGGCAACGTGGGGCGTCCGATCGTGGAGGCGATCCTGGACGAGGTCGACTACGACGTCCTGGCCGTGGAGCTGTCGAGCTTCCAGTTGCACTGGGTGCACACGGTGGCCCTGTGGGGGGCCGCGTGCACGAACCTGCACGCCGACCACCTCGAGTGGTACGCCCACGAGCCCGACCCCATGGACGCCTACGCGGCCGACAAGGCGAAGATCTTCGAGCGCGTCACGCATGCGTGCGTCTACAACGTCGCCGACGAGGCCACCCGGACCATGGTCGAGGAGGCCGAGGTCGCCGAGGGCGCCCGGGCGATCGGGTTCACGCTCGGCGTCCCCGACGTCTCCATGGTCGGCGTCGTCGACGACCTCATCGTCGACCGCGCGTTCATCGAGCAGCGCCGCGACTCGGCGATGCCGCTGGCCGAGGTGCACGACGTGCACCCGTTCGCGCCCCACAACGTGGAGAACGCCCTGGTCGCGGCCGCGTTGGCGCGCAGCATCGGCGTCCGGCCGCAGTCGGTGGCGCAGGGCCTGCGCGACCTGAAGCTCGGCGATCACCGCATCCAGACCGTCGGCGAGGTCGGGGGCGTCACGTACGTCGACGACAGCAAGGCGACCAACCCGCACGCGGCGGCGTCCTCGATGCGCGCCTTCGACTCGATCGTGTGGTTGGCCGGCGGCCAGGCCAAGGGCACGCGCTTCGACCATCTCGTGCAGACCTACGGCGAGAAGCTGCGCGGCGCGGTCGTCCTGGGGGTCGACCGGGCGGTCGTCGCCGAGGCACTTGCCCAACACGCGCCCGATGTCCCGGTGATCGTCATCGACCGGGCCGACACTAAAGCGATGGAGGACGCGGTGCGAGCCGCGGCGGGCATGGCCAAGCCCGGCGACACGGTCCTCCTGGCGCCCGGGTGCGCGAGCAAGGACATGTGGTCCGGGTACGACGCCCGGGGCGCCGACTTCGCCGCCGCGGTCGCGCAGTTGTCCGACGAGCGGTAGGGGAGGCACGTGGCGTCGATCACGTCCACGCGGTCGCGGGGGGCGTCCCGCCCGGCCGCCGATGCGCAGCCCAGCCAGGCGCGGCGCCTGCGGGACGCCGCGGAGACCTGGCTCAACCACCCGCTGGCGAGCATGGTGCTCGTGCTCGTGCCGGCCGTCCTGCTGCTGGCGCTCGGGTCCGCCATGGTGCTGTCGGCGTCCAGCGTGTACGCCCACTTCCAGTTCGGCGACACCTACTACTTCCTGAAGCGCCAGATCATCTTCTTGGCGCTCGGTCTCGTGGGCGGCTTCCTCCTCACCCGCGTGCCGACCGAGCGGCTGCGACCGCTGGGCTGGCTCATCTTCACGGTGTCGGGGCTGTTGCTGGCCGTGACGTTCATCCCGGGCATCGGCTACGGCGTCAAGGGCAACCGCAACTGGATCAACCTGGGCGCCGGCTCGGCGATGATCCGGCTGCAGCCGTCGGAGTTCGCGAAGCTCGCGATCATCCTGTGGGGCGGCACGATCATGTCGGCCAAACGGAAGCTGCTCGACCAGCCGAAGCACCTCCTCGTGCCGTTCCTGCCCGGCTCGCTGCTGTTGATCCTGCTGGTGCTGCTGCAGCACGACCTGGGCACGGCGCTGGTGATGGGCGCGATCGTCGTGGCCGTGCTGTGGTGCGTCGGGGCGTCCTGGCGCGTGCTCGGCTCGATCGCCGTGACGGTCGCGGCGGGGGCCGCCTTCCTGGTCGCGACGAATGCCGGACGCCTCACGCGCATCCTGGCCTTCCTCGACCCGAACAGCGACCCGACCGGGTCGAACCACCAGGCGAACCAGGCGCTGTACGGGATGGCGACCGGCGGCTGGTGGGGCGTCGGCATCGGCGCAAGCCGCCAGAAGTGGGGCTCGCTGTCCGAGGCGCACACCGACTACGTCCTCGCGATCATCGGGGAGGAGTTGGGCCTGATCGGCACGCTCGCCGTGCTGGCCCTGTTCCTGATCCTCGGCTACGCCGGGTTCCGCATCGCGCTGCGCTCGGCGACCTTCTACGGGCGCATCGTCGCGGGCGGCATCACCTGCTGGCTCATGCTGCAGACGCTGATCAACACGATGGTCGTGCTGCGGCTGCTGCCGGTGCTCGGCGTCCCGCTGCCGCTCGTGTCCTATGGCGGGTCGGCACTCCTCGCTAACCTGTTGGCCGTCGGAATCCTGGTGGTCTGTGCCCGCGAGGAGCCCGAGGCCAAGCGCTGGCTGGACCGTCAGCGCCGGCACAAGCAGCCGCGACGCCGGCTGTCGGCCGTCCTGCCCGGGCGGCGTGGAACCTGACGGAGGAACGATGGTGTCAGTGATCATGGCCGGTGGTGGAACCGCCGGCCATACGTCTCCCCTCATCGCCACGGCCGAGCGGCTGCGCGAACTCGACCCGAGCGTGACGATCTCCTGCGTGGGGACGCCGAAGGGCCTCGAGTCCCGCGTCATCCCCGAGGCCGGGCTGCGGCTCGAGATGATCCCCCCGGTGCCCCTGCCGCGGAAACCCACGACCGAACTGCTCGGCGTCCCGGCCCGGCTGGCGAAGGCCGTCGCGCAGTCCCGGGCGATCCTGCGCCAGCACGCCGCCGACGTCGTCGTCGGGTTCGGCGGGTACGTGTCGCTGCCGGTGTACCTGGCGGCCCGCACGATGGGCGTCCCGGTGGTGATCCACGAGCAGAACGCGGTGCCCGGGCTGGCGAACAAGGCGGCGTCCCGGTTCGCGAAGGTCGTGGCCGTGAGCTTCCCCGACACGCCGCTGCCGCACGCGCGGTACCTGGGCCTGCCCGTGCGCAAGGGCATCGCCCACCTCGATCGCGCCGCCGAGCGCGCCGAGGCGCGCTCGGCGCTGGGCATCGAGTCCGACCGGCCGCTGCTGCTGGTCAGCGGCGGGTCGCAGGGGGCGGTCGCGATCAACGACGCGACGCTCGCCGCGCGGGACGCGATCCTCGCCGAGGGCGTCGACATCCTGCACGTGCTCGGGCCGAAGAACATGGGCGACGACAGCGTCGAGGTGACGAACGACGACACGAAGGCCGTCTACAAGCCGGTCGCCTACGTCGACCACATGGAGCAGGCGTACGCCGCCGCCGACCTCATGGTCGGCCGGTCGGGCGCCGGCACCGTCGTGGAGACGGCCGTCGTCGGCCTGCCGGTGATCTTCGTCCCGCTGCCGCACGGCAACGGGGAGCAGGCGAAGAACGCGACGTTCCTCGTCCGGGCGGGCGCGGCCCGGCTGGTGCCGAACGCCGAGTTCACCGGCGAGCGCATGCGCAACGAGGTGCTGCCGCTGGTGACCGAGCCCTGGCGCCTGACCGAGATGAGCGAGAAGTGCCGCGGGCTCGTCCCGGCGGACGCGGCGGGCGACCTGGCCCAGGCCGTCCTCGATGTCGCCGCCCAGAAGGAGGCCTGACGTGCCCCTGATCACCCCCGTCCCCGTCGAACCCGCCGACCGGGTCGGCGGCGTCCACTTCATCGCGATCGGCGGCTCCGGCATGAGCGGCATCGCGGCGGCCTACCACGAGCTGGGCGTCCCGACGTCCGGCAGCGACCAGGCCGACTCGCCGACGCTGCGGCACCTGCAGGGGCTCGGCATCCGGGCGGTCGTCGGGCACGACCCGGCGAACCTCGGCGACGCCGAGACGGTCGTCGTCTCGTCGGCGATCAAGGAGAGCAACGTCGAGCTGGCCGAGGCGCGCCGGCGCGGGCTGCGCGTGTGGCACCGCTCCGCGGCCCTCGCGGGCCTCATGGCCGGGCGCCGCGGCGTCGCGATCACCGGCACGCACGGCAAGACGACCACGAGCGGCCTGACGTCGACCATGCTGATCGGCGTCGGGGCCGACCCGTCGTACGTGATCGGCTCGCCGCTCGCGTCCACGGGCGAGAGCTCGCACCTGGGGTCGGGGGACGCCTTCGTCATCGAGGCCGACGAGTCCGACGGGTCGTTCCTGCAGTACCCGGCCGAGATCGTCGTCATCACGAACGTCGAGGTCGACCACCTCGACAACTGGGGCACCTCCGAGGCCTACCACGAGGGCTTCGTGACGCTGGGGTCGGCCGACCACGTCCGGGTCGTCATCGCGGGCACCGACGATCCGGGCGCCCGCTGGGTGGCCGAGCGTCTCCGGGCGGCCGGCAAGCGCGTCGTCACCTACGGCGAGTCCGCGGACGCCGACGTGCGCGTCTCCGCCTACGCGCCCACGGCGTCCGGATTCACCGCGCACCTGGACGCCGACGGCGACTCCGGGCCCATCGAGCTCAGCGTGCTGGGCCAGTTCAACGCGCTGAACGCCGCGGCCGCCTACCTGGTGGGCCGCGAGCTGGGGCTCGACGGGCCGGCTCTCCGCGCGGCGCTGACCGAGTTCCGCGGCACGGACCGCCGCTTCCAGCCGGTCGGCGAGGCCGGCGGGGTCGCGATCTTCGACGACTATGCCCATCACCCGACCGAGGTCGCCGCGACCCTCACGGCCGCGCGCCCCCGCGTCGGCGAGGGACGCCTCGTCGCCTGCTTCCAGCCGCACCTGTTCTCGCGCACCGAGGAGTTCGCCGACGAGTTCGGGCGGGCCCTGTGCCTGGCCGACGTGCCGGTCGTCCTCGGGGTCTACCCGGCCCGTGAGAGCCAGGCCGACTTCCCGAACGTCACGGGCCAGTTGGTCGCGGACGCCGTCGCCGCCCACGGCCGCGAGGCCACCTACATCGGCGCGGTGGCGGACGCCCCGGCCGCCCTCGCCGCGCTGGTGCGCCCCGGCGACCTCGTCCTGACGCTCGGCGCCGGCGACGTGACGACCGTCGGGCCAGCCCTCCTCGGGCTGCTCCACGCCCAGGAGGCGACCGGCGCGTGACCTCCCCGATCGACCTCGCCCACCGGTCCCGCGAGCGGGTCCGCGGACGCCGCCGCGTCTGGCTGCGCCGGCTCGTGCTGGTCGTCGTCGCCCTCGCGGTGGTGGCGGTCGGGCTGGTCGGGCTCGCGCAGTCGCCGGTGTTCTCCGTGCGCACCGTCGCCGTGTCGGGGAACAAGACCGTGCCGGCGGGCCAGATCCGCCAGGCGGCCGCCGTGCCCCTGAACGTGCCGCTGGCGAGGGTGGACACCGCGGCGATCGCGCAGCGGGTCTCGGTCATCCCGGGGGTCGGCAGCGTCGACGTGCGCGTCGAGTTGCCCGACACGGTCTCGATCGCGGTGTCCGAGCGGGTCGTGGCGTTCGTGACGAACCAGAACAAGAAGTTCCAGTGGGTCGACCCGTCGGGGCAGGTGTTCAACGAGACCGCCCAGCGCCCGGGCGGATCGGTCCTGGGCCAGCTCTCCGGCAACGACGGCCAGCTCCGCGCGGATGTCGCGACGGTCGCCCAGGCCCTGTCGCCCAAGCTGCGCGGGCAGACCAAGCAGATCACCGCGTCCGGGCCGGATTCGATCGAGATCGCGCTCACGTCGGGCTCGAAGATCGTCTGGGGAAGCGCCGACTCCTCGCCCCTGAAGGGTCAGGTGGCGGATGCCCTGGTGAACACGAAGGCGTCCGTCTACGACGTGTCCGCGCCCGCGAACCCGACGACCCGGCAGTAGCCCGCCCGGTAGAATGAGCGAGTCTCAACCTCAGGTTGAGGGGCGCGCCCGGAGGGCTGGGGATGTTTGGCAGGCGCTCGCGGGGAACCGTAGCCTTGTCCCAACGCCCCCGACCCGGTTGCCTTCCCCCGGCGCGCCGCAGCTTTGAGCGTGGGCATGACAACGGAAAACGTTAGAGAGTTGGTTCCTCCCAGTGGGCACTGCATCCCAGAACTACCTGGCCATCATCAAGGTCGTCGGCGTCGGCGGTGGCGGGGTGAACGCCGTGAACCGGATGATCGAGGCCGGTCTGCGTGGCGTCGAGTTCATCGCGGTGAACACCGACGCGCAGGCGCTGCTCATGAGCGACGCCGACGTCAAGCTCGACATCGGCCGCGATCTGACCCGCGGGCTCGGCGCCGGTGCCGATCCCGACAAGGGTCGTCAGGCGGCTGAAGATCATGCGGACGAGATCGAAGAGGTGCTGAAGGGCGCCGACATGGTCTTCGTCACCGCCGGCGAGGGCGGCGGCACGGGCACGGGCGGCGCGCCCGTCGTCGCCCGCATCGCCCGCTCGCTCGGCGCGCTGACCATCGGCGTCGTCACCCGGCCGTTCAGCTTCGAGGGCAAGCGCCGCTCGACGCAGGCGGAGAACGGCATCGTGAACCTCCGCGAAGAGGTCGACACGCTGATCGTCATCCCGAACGACAAGTTGCTCGACATGACCGACCACCACGTGGCGATCCTGGACGCCTTCAAGCAGGCCGACCAGGTGCTCATGCAGGGCGTCTCGGGCATCACCGACCTGATCACCACGCCGGGCCTGATCAACCTCGACTTCGCCGACGTGAAGGCCGTCATGAGCAACGCCGGGTCGGCGCTCATGGGCATCGGTTCGGCCCGGGGCGAAGACCGGGCGCGGGCCGCGGCCGAGATGGCGGTGTCCAGCCCGCTGCTGGAGGCGTCCATCGACGGGGCGCACGGCGTGCTGCTGTCGATCGCGGGCGGCTCCGACCTCGGCCTGTTCGAGGTCTCCGCGGCCGCCAACCTCATCGAGGAGGCGGCGCACGAGGAGGCGAACATCATCTTCGGCACGGTCATCGACGACGCCCTCGGCGACGAGGTGCGCGTCACCGTGATCGCGGCCGGCTTCGACGGCGGCCAGCCGCCGAAGCGTCAGCCAGGCGTCACGCGGCAGCCCGATGCCGCCCGCCAGAACCCGCCGCGGCAGCAGCCGGGGCAGGGGCCGTCGGCGCCGTCGGCGTCCGAGCCGTCGCAGCGGGTGCCCGGCCAGGCCCGGCCGCAGCCCGGCCAGGCGCAGCAGCCGCCGGCGCACCAGCGCCCGGCCCAGCCGCCCAGCGCGCCGCCGCCGCGCCGGCCGGCAGCGCCGACGTACCGGACGCCTCCGGGCGGCTACCCGACGCAGCGCCCGGCGAGCCGGCCCGCCTCCGGCGGCGACGACGAGCTGGACGTGCCCGATTTCCTGAAGTGAGCGCATCGTTTCTCGACGACGACCTCGGCACCGGTGGTGTCGGGGTCGTCTTCACGTCGGCGTCCCACGACCTCGGCGACCAACAGGACGCGGCCGCGCGCCGGCACGCGCTGGGGCGGCTGGCGTCCGGGCTGGGCGTCGCGGTCGCGGTGGTCCGGCAGGTGCACGGCCGCGCGGTGTTGCGCGTGGGCGAGGCGGAGCTGGCGGAGGCGTCCGGGGGGCTGGTCGACCTCGGCCGCGAGGCGGACGGGCTGGTGACGACGGTGCCCGGGGTGGCGCTCGCGATCCGGGTGGCCGACTGCGTGCCGATCCTGCTGGCCGACGAGGACGCCGGCGTCGTCGGGGCCGCCCACGCCGGGCGCGCCGGCGTGGGGAAGCGGGTCCTGGACGCCGTGGCCGCCCAGATGGGCGCCGCGGGGGCGACCAGGCTCACCGCGTGGGTCGGGCCGCACGTCTGCGGGGCGTGCTACGAGGTCCCCCGCGAGATGGCGGACGCCTACGCGCGCGTCACCGGGGTGCCCCCGACGACCACGCGCTGGGGCACGTCCGGCATCGACCTGCAGGCGGGGGTGGCGGCGCAGTTGGCGTCGCTGGGGGCCGAGGTGCACGCGTACGACGCGTGCACGCTCACCGATCCGGCGCTGCATTCGTACCGGCGCGACGGGGCGGCGTCCGGGCGGCAGGCGGGCCTGATCTGGCTGCGCGGCGGGCGTGCCACCTGGGGCGACGCCGACGGGCACGGTAGTGTTTTGGCGAAGCGCGAACGGGAGGACACCGATGGCTGACGGGTTGAAGAAGGCCGCCGTGTGGCTTGGCCTGATGTCGGACACGACGTACTCGGAGGAGGCGGAGCTGCGCGAAGAGCGCACCGACAAGGTGCCGCAGCCGGCGTCCGAGCGGCAGCGTCCCGCGCTCCCCGCCGACGAGCCGAGCGCCAGCATCACCGCGATCGAGAGCCGGCGGGCCGGGGCGCCCGTCGCCCCCGCGGCCCCGGCGCCCACCCCGAAGCCGACCGTCGCCGACATCAGCCGCATCATCACCGTGCACCCGCGCACGTACAACGAGGCGCGCACGATCGGCGAGCACTTCCGCGACGGCGTCCCGGTGATCATGAACCTCTCGGAGATGGAAGATGTGGACGCCAAGCGTCTCGTCGACTTCGCCGCCGGGCTGATCTTTGGGCTGCGTGGCACGATCGAACGCATCACCAGCAAGGTGTTTCTGCTGTCGCCTCACGACGTGAGCGTGGCGGCCGAAGACAAAGAGCGCATCGCGGGCGGCTTCTTCAACCAGAGCTAGCCGCGGGCGCCCGAAGCGACGGAGCGTGGCATGACCCTCATCGGGACGATTCTGTCCGGACTCATCTCCCTGTACCTGTACGTCCTCGTCGCCCGCGCGGTGCTGTCGATCGTCCCGCTGTTCGCGCCCGACTGGCGGCCCAAGGGCGTCGTGCTTGTGCTCGCCGAGGCGGTGTACACCGTGACCGACCCGCCGCTGCGTGCGCTGGGGCGGGTGGTGAAGCCGGTGCGGCTGGGCACCGTCTCGCTCGACCTCGGATTCATCCTGCTGTGGGTGCTGCTGTTGCTGGCCCAGCGGGTGGTGTACGCCGTTTTCTGGTGAGCGGCACTCAGCCCTACAGTGGGGCCGTTGGACCTGCGCGGCGGTTGCCGCGTCCTTTTACTCACATGAGGTGAACAGATGACCCTGACCATCGATCAGGTGCGGAACTGCAAGTTCCACCTGGCCCGCCGCACCGGCTACGAGCCCGCCGACGTCGACAACTTCGTCGACCAGGTCGAGGAGACGCTGGTGCAGTTGACCGAGGAGAACGACGCGCTGAAGCAGCAGCTCGCCGCCGTCGGCGACGAGGCCGTGCGCGACCACGACTCCGGCGAGGAGGGGGCCGGCGAGGCGCAGGCCGCGCCGGCGGCGTCCGACAGCGACGACGTGCAGGCGCAGCTGACCGACAAGGACACGGAGATCGAGCGGCAGCGTTCCGAGATCGAGGACCTGAAGGCCCAGCTCGAGCAGGCGCGCGGGCAGGCGTCCGGGGAGCCGCGGGTCGACCGCATCGAGGTCAGCGCGGCGTCGGACGCCTCGCCCGCCGTCGCCCGGCTGCTGCAGCTCGCCACCGAGCAGGCCGACAGCCTGGTGAGCGAGGCGCGGGCGGACGCCGACCGCATCGTCGGCGAGGCGAACGACCACAAGGCCCGGCTGGAGTCGGAGGCCGACGAGAACGCGAACCGGGTGACGTCGGACGCGCAGCGGCGCGCCGACGAGTTGGACGTCGAGGTGGCCGGCCGGCGGGACGAGCTGTTCGGCACCCTGGAGAACGAGCGCAGCTCGCTGCAGCAGCGGGTGGACGCACTGCGGGCCTTCGAGGCCAGCTTCCGCGACCGCTTCGCGGCCCAGTTGCAGGGGCACATCGATAACCTTCGCAACGGCGTAATTGAGCCCGCTGACAAGCCGGAACTCCTCGATGGGGAGCAGCCGGAGTCGCAGTCGCCGCGGTTGGACGCCCTCCTTCGTCGAGAGAACGCCTGAGGTTCTTTTCTTCGCGCCCGCGGGTGCTAGTCTCTGCGCTCATCACCCAGCAGGAGGTTGTCGCAGATGGCTACATCGGATGCCGGTGCGCAGGCCGCATTCCCGATCGCGGACGGGGAAGAGCCCTGGACGCAGGAGGAGTTGGACGACGTCCGTGACGAGCTGGAGTCGGACATCGCGCGCATGGAGCGGGCGATCGAGACCGCCCAGGCCGGGCTCGCCAACCTCTTCGACGAAGGCACCGAGGGTGCGGGCCGCGACCCGGCCGACGTGGGGTCGACCAACTTCGAACGCGATCAGGAGATGTCGCTCGTGCAGAACGCCCGTGAGATGCTGGAGCAGGCCCAGTTGGCCCTCCGGCGTTTCGAGTCGGGTCACTACGGCTACTGCGAAGTGTGTGGCAAGCCGATCGGCAAGGATCGGCTGATCGTGTTCCCGCGCGCGACGCTGTGTCTGGACTGCAAGCAGCGGGAGGAACGGCGATAACCACGACCGAGCACACCGACGAGACGAGCACCCACGCGACCACCGCGCGGGTGCTCGTCTTCGTCGTCGCGGTGGCCGGCTACGCCGCCGACCTGGCGACCAAGACGGCCGCCCTCGCCCACCTCGATCCGGCGAACCCGCCGGTGCTGCTCGGCGGGCTGGTGACCCTGCAGCTCATCTCGAACCCCGGGGCGGCGTTCAGCATGGGGGAGAACTTCACCGTCGTGCTCTCGTTCGTGGCCATCGCCGCGTTCGTCGTCGTGTCGGCGTGGCTCGTGCCGCGCGTGCGCGTCCGGGCGTGGGGCGTCGCGACGGGCCTGCTGCTCGCGGGCATCCTCGGCAACCTGACCGACCGGCTGTTCCGGCCCCCGTCGCCGCTGCACGGCCACGTGATCGACTTCATCCAGTTGCCGTCTTTCGCGATCTTCAACGTCGCCGACATGTGCATCACGGGGGCGGCCGTACTCATCATCTGGCTGAGCGTGGTCCGGCAGGTCTCCGCCGACGGCCGTCGGATGGACGCCGGCGAGCAGGAGGCGCGGGGGCGGGCGTCCTCGTGAGCGTGCATCTGGTGCCCGACGGGCTGGCCGGGGAACGGGTGGACGCGGCGGCGTCCCGCATGACCGGCGTCAGCCGCAGCCGCGTGGCCGAGCTGATCGCCGAGGGCGGCGTCCGGCTGGACGGGCGGGTGGTCGGCAAGTCGGAGCGCGTGCGGGGCGGCGAGCTGCTCGAGGTGGAGATCGGCGAGCCGAAGGTCGCGCACGTCGTGCCGCGCGAGGTGGCGGGCATGCGCATCGTGCACGACGACGCCGACATCGTCGTCGTCGACAAGCCCGCGGGCGTCGCGGCGCACCCGTCGCTGGGGTGGGACGGGCCGGACGTGCTGGGGCATCTCGCCGCGGCCGGGTTCCGCATCTCGACGTCGGGGGCGCCGGAGCGGCGCGGCATCGTGCAGCGCCTCGACGTGGGCACGTCGGGGCTCATGGTCGTCGCGAAGAGCGAGCCCGCCTACACCGCGCTCAAGCGCGCGTTCCGTGATCGCAGCGTCGACAAGGTGTATCACACGCTCGTCCAGGGCCATCCCGACCCGTTCGCCGGCACGATCGACGCCCCGATCGGGCGCCACCCCGGCTCGGAATGGCGGATGGCGATCGTGGACGGCGGCCGGCACTCGGTGACGCACTACGACACGCTCGAGGCGTTCCGGTCGACGACGCTGCTGCAGGTCCACCTCGAGACCGGCCGGACCCACCAGATCCGGGTGCACATGCTGGCGATCCAGCACCCGGTGGTGGGAGATCCGCTGTACGGCCCGAACCCGGTCTTGGCCGAGCGGCTGGGCCTGATCCGGCAATGGCTGCACGCCGTCGAGTTGTCGTTCATCCATCCGTCATCGGGCGACCGCGTGACGTTCACCTCGCCGTATCCCGACGATCTCGAGCACGCGTTGGCCGTCGTCAGAGCCGACTAGCCGCGTCATGTAACGGATCCGAGAAAGCTGTGCAACCGAGCAACCTCGGATGGATGCCCCGGCGGCGGTTGAGTAGGGTTTGAGCGTGCGAAAAGCCAAAATTGTATGCACCCTTGGTCCTGCCACCGATAGCCCCGAGGTGGTCGGCGCCCTGATCCGCGCGGGCATGAACGTGGCCCGGCTCAACATGAGCCACGGCAGCTACGACGAGCACCTGCAGCGCCTCCACACGGTCCGGGAGGCGGCGACCGAAGCGGGGCGTCCGGTCGGCGTGTTCGCCGACCTCCAGGGCCCGAAGATCCGCCTCGGCACGTTCGCCGAAGGCCCCCAGATTCTCACCCCCGGCGACCGGTTCACGATCACGACGCGTGACGTGGCCGGCACCAAGGACATTTGTTCCACCACGCTCTCCACGCTGACCGACGACGTCACGTCGGGCGACCAGATCCTCATCAACGACGGCGCGATCGAGTTGCGTGCCCTCGAGGTGACCGACACCGACGTCCTGACCGAGGTCGTCGTCGGCGGCCCGGTGAGCGACCACAAGGGCATCAACCTGCCCGGCGTGGCTGTGAGCGTCCCGGCCCTGACGGAGAAGGATCAGCGCGACCTGCGCTGGGCACTGCGTCACGGCGTCGACATGATCGCGCTCTCGTTCGTGCGCTCGCCGAGCGACGTGGAGATCGTCCACCAGATCATGGACGAGGAGGGGCTGCGCCTCCCGGTGATCGCGAAGATCGAGAAGCCGCAGGCGCTCGAGCACCTCGACGGCCTGATGACGGCGTTCGACGCCTTCATGGTGGCCCGCGGTGACCTGGGCGTCGAACTGCCGCTGGAGGAGGTGCCGGCCGCCCAGAAGCGCATCATCCACCTGGCCCGGCGCAACGCGAAGCCCGTCATCGTGGCGACGCAGATGCTGGAATCCATGATCGGCGCCCCGCGGCCGACGCGGGCGGAGGCGTCCGATGTGGCGAACGCGGTGCTCGACGGCGCGGACGCCGTGATGCTCTCCGGTGAGACCGCGGTCGGCAAGTACCCGGTCCAGACGGTCGAGACCATGTCGCGCATCGTGAACCGAAGCGAGGAGATCGGCGACATCCACCCGATCGAGTGGAACCCGCACACCACGTCGGGCATCATCGCGAAGGCCGCCGTCGAGGTCGCCGAGCGGGTCGGGGCGAAGTACCTCGTCGCGTTCACGAAGTCGGGCGACACGGCGCTGCGCCTGACGCGGCTGCGCTCCGACATCCAGGTGCTCTCGTTCAGCCCGAGCTCGCACACCAGCCAGCGCATGACGCTGGTGTGGGGCGTGAAGGCGTGGACGACGCCGGAGTTCACCACGATCGACGCGATGGTGGAGGCGGTCACCGCAGCCCTGAAGCAGGAAGACATGGGGGTCGTGTCGGGAGACAAGGTCGTGATCGTCGCGGGCAACCCGCGCCATTCGGCCGGTAAGACCAACTCGTTGCGGGTCGCCGAACTGCCGTGAGGGGCCGCGGGCGGCCGTACCGGGAAGGGGAGTCGAACCCCTACAGCCTTTACGGCCAGACGGGTTTGAGCCGTCCGCGTCTACCATTCCGCCACCCCGGCCGGGTGCTGCATCAGTGTGCCACAAGAGCCGCGGTGGGCGCGCGTCCGAGACGCGAAGCGCCCACCGTGGACAAACGTCCCGTATTCTGGGAATCCCCCGGGACGACAAGGAAGAGGATATTGAAGTGAGTTCCGATCAACCGGCGGCGAGGCGTCCCCGCGTGCTCGTGGCCGAAGATGAGGCGCTGATCCGCCTCGATCTCGTCGAGTTGCTGACCGGCGAGGGTTATGACGTGGTCGGCGAGGCGGCCGACGGGGAAGAAGCGCTCGCCAAGGCGCGCGAGCTCGACCCCGACCTCGTGGTGATGGACGTCAAGATGCCCAAGATGGACGGCATCACCGCGGCGTCCGAGATCGCCAAGGAGCGCATCGCGCCCGTCGTGATGCTGACCGCGTTCAGCCAGCGCGACCTGGTCGACCGTGCGCGGCAGGCCGGCGCGATGGCGTACGTTGTGAAGCCGTTCGACGCCTCCGACGTCGTCCCCGCGATCGAGCTGGCCATGGGCCGCTACGCGGAGATCCGCGCGGTGGAGGACGAGGTGAGCGACCTGACCGAGCGTCTCGAGTCGCGCAAGGCGGTCGATCACGCGAAGGGCCTGCTCATGGAGGGCCTCGGGCTCTCCGAGCCGGAGGCGTTCCGCTGGATTCAGAAGACCGCGATGGACCTGCGCAAGTCGATGCGCGAGGTCGCCGAGAGCGTTATCGAGCACAACAAGAAGGACGCCGCACCCAAGCCCAGGCGGCGGGCGCGGCGTCCCGAGCCCGAGGACGAGGCGGACGACTGATCAGCGACGAGGGCGCCGCAGGGCGCACGTGAGACGGGCGGTGCAGATGCGCCGCCCGTCGTCGTCTGTCAGGACGACGTCGTAGGACGCCGTCGTGCCCCCCACGAACAGCGGCGTCGCCACCCCGTGGACGCTGCCGCTGCGCACCGCGCGGTGGTGCGTCGCGTTGATGTCGACCCCGAACACCATCCCGCCCTCGCCGACCTCGGCGTAGGCGGCCATCGACCCGAGCGTCTCGGCCATCACGCAGGACGCCCCGCCGTGCCAGAACCCGGCCGGCTGGGTGTTGCCGTCGACCGGGCAGACGCCGGCGCAGCGTTCGGGCGTGATCTCGGTCAGCGTGAAGCCCATGGTCTCGATGAGGGGGCTGCGGCACGCCGCCAGCCAGTCCGGTAGCTCGGTCACGGGGCCCAGACTAGAGTGCGCCTGTGACCGCGACGAGCCCCGACACCACGTCCGACCGGCCCCGGCTGCTGCTCATCGATGGGCACTCCGTGGCCTACCGGGCCTTCTTCGCTCTGCCCGTGGAGAACTTCTCGACGAGCACCGGGCAGCACACGAACGCGGTCTACGGGTTCACCTCGATGCTGATCAACGTGCTGCGCGACGAGCAGCCGACGCACCTGGCGGTCGCCTTCGACGTGTCGCGGCAGACCTTCCGGTCGGAGACGTACGCCGATTACAAGGCGAATCGCGCGACGTCGCCCGAGGAGTTCCGCGGGCAGGTCGCGCTCATCAAGGAGGTGCTGGACGCCCTCAACATCGTCCACGTGGACGCCGACGGCTTCGAGGCCGACGACATCATCGCGACGCTGAGCCGGGAGGCGTCCGCGGCGGGGTTCCAGACGCTCATCTGCACCGGTGACCGCGACTCGATGCAGCTCGTCGACGACCTCACGACGGTGCTCTACCCGCGCAAGGGCGTCTCCGACCTGGCGCGCATGACGCCCGCGACGGTGGAGGAGAAGTACCTCGTCGCGCCGAAGCGGTACCCCGAGCTGGCGGCGCTGGTGGGCGAGACGTCCGACAACCTGCCCGGCGTCCCGGGGGTGGGGCCGAAGACGGCCGCGAAGTGGCTCGCCGCGTACGACGGGCTGGAGGGCGTCCTGGCGCACGCGGACGAGATCCGCGGCAAGGTGGGCGACTCGCTGCGGGCGCACCTCGACGACGTCCGGAGGAACCGGACGCTGAACGCCCTCGTCGCCGACCTGGAGCTCCCGGGCGTCACGCTCGGCGGGCTGGAGCGGCGCGACTGGAACCGCGAGGCCGTGCACACGCTGTTCGACAGCCTGGAGTTCCGCGTGCTGCGCGACCGGCTGCTGGAGACGCTGCCCGAGTCGGAGAATGAGCCGACCGGGGGCTTCGACCTCGACGGTGCGACGCTCGAGCCCGGCGAGGTGAGCGCCTGGCTGGAGGAGCATGCGTCCGGGCTGGTCGGCGTCCACCCGGTGGGGCAGTGGCGGGCCGGCACCGGCGACCTCGTCGGGCTGGCCCTCGCGACGCCCGCCGGCGACGGCGCGTGGATCGACGTGTCGACGTTGTCCCCGGCCGACGACGAGGCGCTGGCGGCGTGGCTGGCGGACGCGGGGCGTCCCAAGGCGTTCCACGACGCGAAGGGGCCGCTGCTCGCCCTGTGGGCGCGCGGCTGGGACCTGGCGGGGCTGGCCTGCGACACGCAGTTGGCCGCGTACCTGCTGCGTCCGGATCAGCGGGTCTTCGATCTGGCCGATCTGACGGTTCGGCACCTGAAGCGCGAGCTGTCCCTGGACGCCGCCGAGCCGGCGGCCGAGTCGGCCCAACTCACGCTCGACCTCGACGTCGGCGAGGACGCGGTGGGGTCCGACGCGATGATTCGCGCGCGGGCGGTGGTCGACCTGGCGGAGGTGCTCGCCGAGGAGCTGGCGTCCCACGGCGGGACCCCGCTGCTGGAGGAGGTCGAGCTGCCGCTGTCGCGGACGCTGGCCGTCATGGAGCGCACCGGCATCGCCGTGGACGCCGACCATTTCGAGCGCCTCCACGTCGAGTTCGACGCCGAGGTGCGGCAGGCGGAGTCGGACGCCTACGGCGTCCTCGGCAAGCAGATCAACCTGGGCTCGCCGAAGCAGTTGCAGGCCGTGCTGTTCGACGAGCTGAAGATGCCGAAGACCCGCCGGACGCGGACCGGCTACACGACCGACGCCGACGCCCTGGAGCAGCTGTTCGCGAAGACGGAGCACCCGTTCCTGGCGCATCTGCTGCGGCACCGCGACCAGATCCGGCTGCGGCAGACGGTGGAGGGGCTGCAGAAGTCCATCGCGGACGACGGCCGCATCCACACGACGTACAGCCAGACCATCGCGGCCACCGGACGCCTCAGCTCGACCGACCCGAACCTGCAGAACATCCCCATCCGGACGGCGGCGGGCCGCCGCATCCGCGACGGGTTCGTCGTCGGCGCGGGCTACGAGGCGCTGATGAGCGCCGACTACAGCCAGATCGAGATGCGCATCATGGCGCACGTGTCGGAGGATGCGGCGCTCATCGAGGCGTTCAACTCGGGCGCCGACTTCCACTCGGTGACGGCCGCGCGCGTGTTCGGCGTGGATCCGCTGGAGGTCACCGGCGAGCAGCGGGCCAAGATCAAGGCGATGAACTACGGGCTGGCGTACGGCCTGAGCGCGTTCGGGCTGTCGGGGCAGCTCGGCATCTCGACGGCCGAGGCCCGCGGCCTCATGGAGGAGTACTTCGAGCGGTTCGGGCACGTGCGCGACTACCTCACCGAGGTGGTCGACATCGCGCGCAAGACCGGCTTCACCGAGACCCTGCTCGGACGCCGGCGCTACCTGCCCGACTTGACGTCGTCGAACCGGCAGCGGCGCGAGATGGCCGAGCGGATGGCGCTGAACGCTCCGATCCAGGGGTCGGCGGCCGACATCATCAAGGTCGCGATGCTCGACGTGGAGGCGGCCCTGGCCCGGGCCGGTCTGTCGTCGCGGATGCTGCTGCAGGTGCACGACGAACTCGTGTTCGAGGTCGCGCCCGGCGAACGGGAGGCCCTGGAGAGCCTGGTCAGGGAGAAGATGGGCCACGCCGTGGACCTCGCCGTCCCCCTCGACGTCTCCGTCGGCGTCGGGCGCTCCTGGCACGACGCCGCGCACTGAGGCGTCGCGGGGCCGCCCGTGGGTGTTTCTAGGCTGCGTTCTCCACACTCAGGCGTGGAGAACGCAGCACAGAAACGTCACAAAGCGCTCAGTGCAGTGTCGCTCAGTGCGCGTCGCTCAGTGCAGCGTCGCGAGGACTGCGGTGCGCTCGGTGTCGCCGTCGGTCCACGTGCCGGTGAGGTTGCCGACGACGCGGCCGGGCAGCTTGTGGTCGTCGTCGAGGACGCGCGCCAGCCGCACCTGCCCCGCCGAGTTCGCCACGAGGCTCGCCCCGCTGCCCTCGACGGCCATGGTCTTCTCGCCCGACGACAGGGACGCCTCGTTGTCCGCCTCGCGGATGACCCGGATCAGCTCCCCGAGGTAGTCCGGGTCGCCGGTGGCGTCGTAGACGTACCGGGTGCCGAGCAGCGAGTGCTCCATCGTGCCGAGCAGGTAGTCGGCGCCCTCGTCGATCGCCTCGGCGCGGTAGGTGAGGGGCACCTGGAAGGTGACCCCGCCGGACTTCACGAGGATCGTCTCCATGCCCACCTCGCCGGCCGGGTCGACGAACCGGAAGCGCGCGACCTTCTCGAGGTCGGCGGCGTCGCCCTTGAACCACGGCTGCTGCGGCAGCCAGGAGGCGATCAGCTCGAGCTTGCTGGGAACGAGGGTCGCGTCCGGGTGGACTTCTGCGATGCCGCTCATGAGGGTTCTCCTTCGCTGGGTTTGCTCAGGTGGAAGGCTAGCCGACGCCGCCCGGCCGCGGCCGAGCAAACCGGCCACAAGGGGCGTCCGGGGTGGTGACATCCGTGCAGCCGGTGCGAGGGGCGCGGGCAGATGGACGCCGCGGGCTCCTTTGGCGCGAGCGACAGGTCCGTCGATCCGCGCCCCGGCGCCGGCGAGCGTGGCCGCCAGCACCGGACGGCACCCCTCGGACGCCGCGACGACCAGCGCGAACCCCGCGCCCAGCACGGCCGCGAGCTGCAGCAGACCGGACGCCGTCGCCCCCGCCATCCCGGACGTCCCGAGCAGGGCCGCGAAGAAGGTGGTCGACAGCGCGGTGGAGCCCAGCGCGGCGATCACCGTCGGGACGACCGACTCCAATAGCCGGGCGCGATGCAGGACGCCGCGCGGCGTCCCGAGGTGATCGAGGTTCACCAGGCTCGCCCGCCGGTCGAGCACGGACGCCGTCTGGTTCAGCGCCGTGGACGCCGCCGCGACCACGAGCGCGATCGCGAGCGTCAGCAGCAGCCCGGCGGGCAGGTCGTGGGCGAGGATCCGGGCGAGGGTGGTGCGGGACGCGGACGCGCCCGCCGGTGGCATCACGAGGATCGCCCCGGCGGCGAATCCGACCGCCGCCAGCCCGCCCACGCCGCGCCAGGCCCCCTTCGGGTCGGCGAGCAGGCGCCGGCCGGCCAGGACGCCGACGGCCCCGCGTCCCCGGCGCAGCACCGTGCCCGCGAGCTGCACCAGCAGGGGTCCGACCAGGTTGATCGTCCCCTGGAACAGACCGAGCGAGACGACGATCAGCACGGCGGCGAGCGCGACGTCGAGCCGGCCGACGATCGGCGCGACCACGAGCCAGCCCCCGACGACCACCGCGATCCCCAGCAGCCGGACCAGGCGCAGCCGGGCGCGCCCGGCGGAGCGGGCCACCCCGAGCGGCGAGATGCGCACCGCCGACAGGCCCAGCAGGGCCGCGAGCCCCGCGAGGACGACGAGCCCGGCGCCGATCCCCGCGATCCACAGCGGCGGCAGCAGCATCTCACCGGCCCCGAGCGGCTGCCCCTGGAACGTCAGCAGCGCCCAGCCCGGCAGCGTCACGAGATAGACGAGCGTCCCGGCGGCGAAACCGACCGCGGCCTGCAGCATGGTCTCGAGCGTGGTCAGCCAGGTGACGTCGGCGGACGTCGCCCCGAGCAGGCGCAGCGCCGCCAGCCGGCGATCGCGTCCGAGGGCGCCCATCCGGGCGGCGGCGCCCCCGAGCGTCATGATCGGGACGAGCAACATCGCGGACGCGACCGCGGCGAGCATCGTCCACACCGCGGCGGTGGCGGCCGCCCCCATGCTGGGGTCGGCGGCCGCGGCGAGCGCCGGCGGGACGTCCGTCTGCCGTTGCCAGAACAGATGGAAGCCGCCCACGACGGCCTCCAGCAGCGCGGCGCTCGCGGCGAACGCGGCGACGGCGAGCAGGTCGATCCCGCCCTGGGCGGTGCCGCGGCGTCCGCGGAACAGGTGCGGGGCCAGAGACGTCATCGTGCGCACCGCGCTCACCGCCGTTCGTCGGCGCTGACGCGCCCGTCGCGCAGTTCCACGTGCCGCGAGCACCAGCCGGCGACGTGCGGGTCGTGCGTCACGACGATCAGCGTCGAGCCGAGGTCGGACGCCGCGTCCGTGAGCACGCTCATGACCTCCGCGCCGGTGGCCTGGTCAAGCGCGCCCGTGGGCTCGTCGGCGAAGACGACCGCCGGACGCCCCACGAGCGCCCGCGCGATCGCCACGCGCTGGGCCTGCCCGCCGGACAGCTCGCCCGGGCGGCGTCCCTCGAGGCCGGCGAGCCCGAACCGGGCCATCCAGTCGCGGGCGAGGGCGATCGCGCGCGGCCGCGGGCGTCCGGTGAGCAGCAGGGGGAGCGCGACGTTCTCGTCGGCGGGCAGTTCGGTGAGCAACTGGTTGTCCTGAAACACGAAGCCGAACCGCTCGCGGCGCAGGCGGCTGCGGGCGGCGTCCGGGAGGGCGGAGACCCGGTCGGCGCCCAGCGTGACCGCGCCGGCGTCCGGGACGAGGATGCCCGCGAGGCAGTGCAGCAGCGTCGACTTGCCCGAGCCGGACGGGCCCATGATCGAGACGGCCTCTCCGGGGCGGATCACCAGGTCGACGTCCGCGAGCGCGCGGACGCTCCCGAAGGTCTTCGTCAGCCCGGACGCCGCGAGCCCCGCGGCGACGGCGGTGTGGGTGGGTGCACTGTGTGGCATGGCGACCAGTGCATCGTCCGGACGCCTGCGCGGGCATCCTCCGGCGAGAGGGTTCGGCGGTCCGTCCTCGGGAGGAGGACGCGGAGGCGGGCGTCCCAAGGGGTGGTTTGAGGGGTCCGGCTTTGACCTGGTCAGGGGCGCTGGGTAGGCTGAGGAATCGGCGTGGTCTGTCTGCTGCCGGACCTAGGGTGGCAGGCGCGCAGGGTTACGCCGTCCACAACCATTGACACTGTAATCGGAGCCCTACTACATGACCTCCTCTCCTGAGGCCGCTCAGGTCGCTGTCGACGACATCGGCTCGGCGGAAGACTTCGCCGCCGCCGTCGACTCCACTATCAAGTACTTCAACGACGGTGACATCGTGACCGGTACCGTCGTCAAGGTCGATCGGGACGAGGTCCTGCTCGACATCGGTTACAAGACCGAAGGCGTCATCCCGTCCAAGGAACTCTCCATCAAGCACGACGTCGATCCGTTCGACGTGGTCAACGTGGGCGATGTGATCGAGGCTCTCGTCCAGACGAAGGAAGACAAGGAAGGCCGCCTCATCCTGTCCAAGAAGCGGGCTCAGTACGAGCGCGCCTGGGGCACGATCGAGAAGATCAAGGAAGAGGACGGCGTGGTGACCGGCCGGGTCATCGAGGTGGTCAAGGGTGGTCTGATCGTCGACATCGGCCTGCGCGGCTTCCTGCCCGCGTCGCTGGTCGAGATGCGGCGCGTCCGCGACCTGCAGCCCTACGTCGGCCAGGAGCTCGAGGCGAAGATCATCGAGCTCGACAAGAACCGCAACAACGTCGTGCTGTCGCGCCGGGCTTGGCTCGAGCAGACGCAGTCCGAGGTGCGGCACACCTTCCTCAACCAGTTGCAGCGCGGCCAGATCCGCCGGGGCATCGTCTCCAGCATCGTCAACTTCGGCGCGTTCGTCGACCTCGGCGGTGTGGACGGCCTGGTGCACGTGTCCGAGCTGTCCTGGAAGCACATCGACCACCCGAGCGAGGTCGTCGAGGTGGGCCAGGAGGTCACGGTCGAGGTGCTCGACGTCGACATGGATCGCGAGCGCGTCTCGCTGTCGCTCAAGGCGACGCAGGAAGATCCGTGGCAGACCTTCGCGCGCACCCACCAGATCGGCCAGATCGTGCCCGGCAAGGTCACGAAGCTGGTTCCGTTCGGCGCGTTCGTCCGCGTCGAGGAGGGCATCGAGGGCCTGGTGCACGTCTCCGAGCTCGCCGAGCGCCACGTGGAGATCCCCGAGCAGGTCGTCTCCGTCAACGACGAGGTCATGGTCAAGATCATCGACATCGATCTCGAGCGTCGCCGCATCTCCCTGTCGCTGAAGCAGGCGAACGAGGGCGTCGACGTGGCTGCGGACGATTTCGACCCGTCGCTGTACGGCATGACCGCCAGCTACGACGACCAGGGCAACTACATCTACCCCGAGGGTTTCGATCCCGACACCCAGGAGTGGAAGCCCGGTTACGAAGAGCAGCAGCGCGCGTGGGAGCAGCAGTACGCCGAGGCTCAGGCCCGCTGGGAGGCGCACAAGCGTCAGGTCGAGGAGGCCGAGGCTGCGGATCTCAACGCGGCGGCGTCCCCGAGCAACACCTCCAGCTACTCCGCCGGAGGCGCGCCGAGCCAGGCGGCCCCCGAGGGTTCGCTGGCGTCCGACGAGGCCCTGCAGGCCCTGCGCGACAAGCTGACCGGCGGCGCCCGCTGAGGGTGACCCCGGCCCGCTGAGGGCGTTTCTACGTGACGTTCTCCACACTCCGGTGTGGAGAACGTCACACGCTTTAACGGGACGCCGCGCCGTTTCCCACGGACGCCCGCCTGGTGGCGTCCGAGCGCGTGTCCTTGCGAGGGGCGTGTCTGTGTCGCGTGTCGGCCGGCGGCGAGGGTGTCGGACGCCCGGCGGCGAGGCGTCCTTCGGTGGGCGACCCTGACTGGCGCGTTCTCGCGCCTGGTCACTGAGCGGACGTCCGCTCGGGACGCCGGACCGGCAACGGGCCAGTCAGGGTCAGCCGGACAGGGACGCCCCCAGGGCAGGTCGCTCCCAGGGCAGGACGCTCCCAGGACAGGACGATCCAACCCCGGGCTCGGCCGGCGCACGCGCGGTCGGGGCCGAAGCGGCC
Organism: Nigerium sp.; assembly: GCF_039811905.1. NCBI lineage: Bacteria > Bacillati > Actinomycetota > Actinomycetes > Propionibacteriales > Propionibacteriaceae > Nigerium > Nigerium sp. The sequence continues at coordinate 46,085 of NZ_JBDHZL010000002.1, forward strand.
GGCGCACGCGCGGCCCAGCCGAGGCGGACTGCGGCAGGCGTCCGGGGGATCTCAGGAGCGGACTCGCTCCGCGGGGGGCGTGTGACACTCTCCACACTGGCGTGTGGAGAGTGTCAGGTAGAAACGCGCGCGTCGCCGGACAATGTCACAGGCGGCTGACAGCATGACGACCATGACTCGCAGGATCGGTTTGACGGGGGGCATCGCGTCGGGCAAGACGGCCGTCTCCGACATGCTGGCGCGGCGGGGAGCGGTGATCATCGACTCCGACACGCTCGCGCGCGAGGTGGTCGAGCCGGGCACGCGCGGGCTCGAGGCCATCGTCGAGCGCTTCGCCACGACCGTGCTGACACCCGACGGCGCGCTCGACCGCGCCAAGCTCGGTCAGATCGTGTTCGACGACCCGGTGGCTCGGGCCGACCTGAACGCGATCGTGCACCCGGCGGTCCGGGCGCGGGCGGCCGAACTGCAACTCCAGGCGCCGCCGGGCGCGGTCGTGGTGCAGGTGATCCCGCTGCTGGTCGAGACCGGGCAGGCCGACGACTTCGACCTCGTGGTCGTCGTCGATGCCGACGAAGCGGTGCAGTTGCGGCGGCTCATGCAACGCAACGGCTACACGCCCTCGCAGGCGCGCGCGCGGCTCAAGGCGCAGGCGTCCCGGGCCGAGCGGCTCGAGGCGGCCGACCTTGTCATCGACAACTCGGCGGGGTTGCCCGAGTTGGAGGCCCAGGTCGACGCGCTGTGGCCCCGGCTCGCCGGCGAGCCGCGGTCGTAGGCGTCCGGTGCAGACGTCGACTTTGGTCTGACCCAAGGACGCCCATGGTCGCCCCTGCGCGCTCCCCGGCATGGCTAGTGTGGGCGACGGCTTTTTTCGGGAGGTACACGTGGGGCGGCAGGGTTCGTCGGAACGCGGTGGCCGGCTGCTCACCACGGTGTGGCTCGTGGCCGCCTGCACGGCGTTCGTCGGGTGGCTGATTCTGCACGGCGGCCGGGCCGATCAGACGTGGGCGGAGAGCTTCGTCAGCGCGCTGAACATGCCGTTCTCGTTCTCGGTCGTGTCGGTGGCCCTCCTGAGCCTGACGGCGACGGCACTCGCGCGCCGTAAACGCCTCGGTTTATGGACCGTGGTGGCCTTCCAGGTGTTCGGCATCGCCGCCTCTACCGAGGACCTGCTGACCCCCGACGCCGAGGGGGCGGGCGCTGGACAGCTGGCGTGGTGGACCTGGCTCGACGTCTTCTCCATCGTCGTCGGGGTCGTGGCGTGCTGGTGGCTGTGGCGCCTGCGACCGGCGTTCCGCGCGCGCATCCGTCCCGGCTCCTGGGTGCTGGCCACCGTGGCGGGCCTCGCCGGGCTGGCGGTGACGGTCGGCGTCACGGTGGCGATCTTGTGGGGGCTCGGCCTGACGGCGGTGGATTCCTCCGCGCTGCTGCTGGCCGTCGTCGCGGACGGATTCGGGTACAGCGATGCCTTGGCCGGCGCGATCGGCCGCGTCCCGCCGTGGGTTCCGGGGCTCACCTCGATCTTGACGGCGCTGTCGATCGTGGCGGCGTCCGTGGTGTTCCTCCGTACCGCCCGCGACCCGCACGCGTGGTCGGGCCGGCACGAGCTGGCGATCCGGCGGCTCGTCCGCGACCACGGGGAGGACGATTCGCTCGCCTACTTCGCGACCCGGCGCGACCGCTCCGCGATCCTCACGCCCGGCGACCGGGCGGTCGTCTCGTACCGGGTCGTCAACGGCGTCGCGTTGGCCGCCGGCGACCCGATCGGCGACCCACACGCGTGGCAGGAGGCCATCGGCCGTTGGCGGGCCGAGGCCCGCGAGCACGGCTGGTCGCCCGCGGTGCTGAGTGCGAGCGAGTCCGGCGCGCGGGCGTACGCGCACGCCGGCTTCCAGGTGCGGGCGATGGGCGACGAGGCGGTGCTCGAGGCGTCCCGGTTCACGCTGGAGGGGCCCGCGATGGCGGACGTCCGGCACGCCGTGCGGGCCGCGGAGGCGTCCGGGCTGCACGTGCAGTTGCGTCGCCAGGCCCAGCTGTCCCCGGCCGAGCGCCGCGAGATCGCCGTGGCGGCGCGGTCGTGGCTGCACGGCGAGTCGGAGCGTGGCTTCTCCATGGCGCTCAACCGGGAGATGGATCCGGCGGACGGGCGGATCCTCTACGTGACCGCTCACGAGGCCGACGGGTCGCTGGCCGGGGTGCTCGGGTTCGTGCCGTGGGGCCGGCGCGGGGTGTCTTTGGACGTGATGCGCCGGCGTCCGGACGCGCCGCACGGCGTGACCGAGCTCATGGTCTGCGAGCTGATGCGCCGAGGCCCGGAGGTTTCCGTCGCGCGGGTCTCGCTGAACTTCTGCATGTTCCGGTCGGTGTTCGCCGAATCGGCCAAGCTGGGCTCCGGGGGTCTGACCAAGCTCAACGGCTCGGTGCTGGGCTTCCTCGACCGCTTCTGGCAGCTCGAACGGCTGTACCGCTCCAACCGTCGCTACCGCCCGCGCTGGGTGCCGCGCTACGTCTGCTACGACGCGGCGTTCCTGCTGCCGAAGACGATCCTGGCGATGGGGTCGGCCGAGGGCTTCCTGCCGCAGGGGCCGCTGGCCCGACGGCGGGCGCGCGACCGCTCGCTGTCGCCGCTCGACCTCGCGGCCGTCGCCGAGTTGGACGCCGCCGCGCCGGCCCTCGCGCTGCCGTCGGTCCGGCGCACCGACGGCGAGCGCGTCCGGCTGCGGCACCTCGCCGAGCTGACGGACGCCGGCGGCGACGGCTACCCGGCGGCCGGTGAGCCGCCGACGGCGACGCTCGCCGAGCTGGCGTCCGAGTTGGCGTCTGGGCAGGCGTGCGGGGCTCAGACGGTGTCGGCCGTCGGGCGCGTCGCCCGCGTCCGCGACCACGGCGGGGTCGTCTTCGTCGACCTGATCGACGGCGCCGCCCGCGTCCAGGCGCTCGCCGAGCGCGCGGGCCTGGGCGCGGAGGCGCTCGACCGGCTGGCCCGCTGGGCCGACCGCGGCGACCTCGTCGAGGTGACGGGTCGCTGGGGCGCCTCCCGCACCGGGACGCCGTCGCTGCTCCTCACCGCGTGGCGCCTGCAGGCCAAGTGCCTGCGGCCGCTGCCGGAGGCGTCCTGGGGCGACCCGGAGGGGCGGGCGCGCCGCCGGTCGGACGACCTGGTGGTCCACCCCGCGGCGGCCGAGGTCCTGCGGACGCGGACGGCGATCGTCCGGGCGGTGCGCCGCCTGCTCGACGAACGGGGGTTCCTGGAGGTCGAGACGCCGGTGCTGCACGCGGTGCACGGCGGCGCGACGGCGCGTCCGTTCGTGACGCACGTGAACGCCTACGACCTCGACGTCTCCCTGCGCATCGCCCCCGAGCTCTACCTGAAACGCCTGGTCGTCGGGGGCATGGGCCCCCTGTACGAGATCAGCCGCAACTTCCGCAACGAGGGGGTCGACGCGACCCACAACCCCGAGTTCACCTCTCTGGAGGCCTACCAGCCGTACGCCGACTACACCGCGATGCGCCTCCTCACCGAAGACCTGGTGCGCGCGGCCGCGGTGGCGGCGTCCGGACGCCCGTCGCTCACCCTGCGCTCGGGCGAGCAGGTCGACCTCAGCGGCCCCTTCGCGGTGGTCAGCGTGACGGACGCCGTGTCGGCCGCGGTCGGCCGCCCGGTGAGCCTGTCCGACCCGCTGGACGACCTCGTCCGGCTGGCGCTCGACCACGGCATCGAGGTCGGCGACGGGCTCGGCGCGGGCGGCGTCCTGGAGGAGCTGTACGGCGAGCTCGTCGAGCCGCGCACCACCGCGCCGACGTTCTACACCGACTTCCCGCTCGAGACCTCCCCGCTCACCCGGCCGCATCGCACCGCGCCCGGCCACGTCGAGCGGTGGGACCTCGTCGTCGACGGCATGGAGCTGGGCACCGCGTACACCGAGCTCACCGACCCGCTCGATCAGCGGCGTCGCCTCACCGAGCAGTCGCTCCGCGCGGCCGAGGGCGACCCCGAGGCGATGGAGGTCGACGAGGATTTCCTCGCCGCGCTCGAGCTCGGCATGCCGCCCACGGGCGGGCTCGGCATCGGGCTGGATCGCCTCGTGATGCTGCTCACCGGCCAACCGATCCGTGGGGTGCTGGCCTTCCCCTTCGTGCGCCCGGGGGGTAGCCGTGAACTTGCTTGATGACTCCATCTACGTCGTCGTGGCCGTGCTGGCCGTGGCCGGGCTCGGCGGGGGAGCGTGGCTGACCTCCCGGACGCCGCGGAACCTCCGCGGCGCCGCCCTGAACGGCCTGGTGATCCTGGTCTCGTCGGTGCTGATCCTGGCCGGCGTCGGGCTCGTGCTGAACCGCTCCAACGCCTGGTTCGAGAAGCCGTCCGACATCCTGGGCGGCGCCGAGAGCAAGGAGGAGCATCAGCAGAAGGGGGCGGCGTCCGACACGTTCGTCCGCGAGGACGCGGTGACCCGCACCGACACCCGCGCCCTTCCCGCGCTGCCCGCCCCCGGGCAGCGCACCCAGGTGTTCAACGTGCCGACGTCGGTCGGGAACGCCACCTGGGCGGTGACCGTGATCCTGCCCAGCGGCTACTTCGAGCCCGGCGAGGCGCAGCGCGCCTACCCGGTGCTCATGGCGGGGCACGGGATGCCGGGCTCGACGCGGCAGTTCCAGTCGGTGATCGACATGGCCACGGTCGGCGACCAGGCCGTCTCGCAACGGAAGATCGCCCCATTCATCACCGTCGTGCCGAGCCTGATGCCGAACGGGAAAGACACCGAGTGTGTCCACGGCCCCGGCGGCGACACCCAGGTGGAGACGTGGCTGGCCCGGGACGTGCCCGCGTTCGTCGCCGAGCGGCTGCGCGTCGTGCCCCAGCGCAGCGGCTGGGCCTGGCTGGGCTTCTCGGCCGGCGCCTGGTGCGGGTCGATGGTGACGATGCGGCACCCCGACAGGTTCTCGGCGGCGGTGAGCCTGGGCGGCTACTTCCGGCCGGCGTGGACGTCCAAGCCGCCGCTCAACGCGCAGCGGTTGGCCGGCTACGACCTGGTCGCGCTGGCGAAAACCAAGCCGCCGCGCGTCGCGCTCTCCGTGCATTCGACCAGGAAGGACGCCTCGTCCTGGGCGAGCACGAAGCCGTTCCTGGAGAGCGCGCGGGCCCCGATGTCGGTCACCGCCGCCATCGACTCCGCGGGCGGGCACAACTTCAGCGTCTGGCGTCCACAGGTGCCCAAGGGGCTGGCCTGGCTGGGCGCCGGCGTCCCGGGGTTCAAGCCCTGAAACCCCGCGGGGGTGGCCCCAGCCCTTGCCACGAGTGATGAGATGGTGAGTATGACCGATCATTCGCTCCCACAGGATGTGCCGAACCAACTGTTCATCGACGGCCGCTGGGTCGACGGCTCCCGGGGTACCTTCGCCGTGGAGAACCCCGCGACCGGCGAGGTGCTCGCCGAGGTGGCCGATGCGAGCGTCGAGGACGGCATCTCTGCCCTGGACGCCGCGGTCGCCGCCCAGGATTCCTGGGCCCGCACGCCCGCCCGGACGCGAGCCGAGATCCTGCGCGCCGCCTTCGAGCTCGCGCGGCAGCGTTCCGACGACCTGGCCCGCGTCATGACCCTCGAGATGGGCAAGCCGCTGGCGGAGTCGCAGGGCGAGGTGACCTACGGCCTGGAGTACCTGCGCTGGTTCTCCGAGGAGGCCGCCCGCATCGACGGCAACTATCGCCCCTCGCCGGAGGGCAATTTCCGCCAGCTCGTGACGAAGCGTCCGGTGGGGCCGTCGCTGCTCATCACCCCCTGGAACTTCCCGCTCGCCATGATCACGCGCAAGGTCGCTCCGGCGCTCGCGGCCGGCTGCACGGTCGTCGTCCGTCCTGCGGGCCTGACGCCGCTGACGGCCCTGCTGTTCCTCAAGACCATCGAGGACGCCGGCGTCCCGGCGGGCGTGGTGAACCTGATCACCTCGCGTCAGCACGACGTGACGGACGCCCTTCTCGCCGACCCGCGCCTGCGCAAGCTGTCGTTCACCGGCTCGACGCCGGTCGGCAAAGCGCTGCTCAAGCAGGCCGCCGACGGCGTCCTGCGGACCTCCATGGAGCTGGGCGGCAACGCCCCCTTCCTGGTGTTCGAGGACGCCGACCTGGCCGCGGCCGCCGAGGGCGCCCAGCTCGCCAAGCTGCGGAACATGGGCGAGGCCTGCACGGCCGCGAACCGGTTCATCGTGCACGAGTCGGTGGCCGACGAGTTCGGACGCCTCCTCGCAGACCGCTTCTCGGGGCTCAGCGTCGGCGACGGCCTGGAGGGCCACGACATCGGCGCCCTCGTCAACGCGGACGCCCGCGACGGCATTCACGAGCTGGTGACCGAGGCGACGTCGGCCGGCGCCACGGTGCTCACCGGCGGCGAGCCCGGAGACGAACCCGGTTGGTTCTACCCGCCGACGGTGCTGACCGGCGTCGGCCGGGACGCCCGCGTCGTCACCGAGGAGATCTTCGGCCCGGTCGCCCCGATCGTCACGTTCGCCACCGAGGAGGAGGCGTTCGCCCTGGCCAACGCGGCGTCCGTCGGGCTGGCCGGGTACGTCTACACGCGCGACCTGAAGCGGGCGCTGCGGGCGTCCGAGCTGCTGCAGACGGGCATGATCGCGATCAACCAGGGCGTCCTGTCGAACGCCGCGGCGCCCTTCGGGGGCATCAAGCAGTCCGGGTTGGGGCGCGAGGGCGCCCACGACGGCATCGAGGAGTACCTCGAGACGATCTACGTCTGCCTGCCCGACCCGTTCGCCGGCTGACGCGCCGTCCCCCGGGGGCGAGTGGTCCCAGAGCGGGGGACGCCGGGCCCGCCGTCCGCCGTGGGCGGACGGCGGGCGTCCGTTTTTGTCGGAGTCCGACCGTACGCTGGAGCCATGCGCCCCGTGACAGACATCCAGCGCCGCGTCGCACCCTTCCACGTGGTGGCCGACTTCGCCCCGGCCGGCGATCAACCGGCGGCCATCGACGACCTCGAGCGGCGCGTGAAGGCGGGCGAGCAAGACGTCGTGCTGCTGGGCGCCACGGGCACGGGCAAGACGGCGACGATCGCCTGGCTGGCCGAGCGGCTGCAGCGGCCGATGTTGGTCATGCAGCCGAACAAGACGCTCGCGGCCCAGTTCGCGAACGAGCTGCGGCAGTTCTTCCCCGACAACGCGGTGGAGTACTTCGTGAGCTACTACGACTATTACCAGCCCGAGGCGTACGTGCCGCAGACCGATACGTACATCGAGAAGGATTCGTCGCTCAACGAAGAGGTCGAGCGGCTGCGTCACTCGGCCACGAACTCGCTGTTGACCAGGCGCGACGTCATCGTCGTCGCGACGGTCTCGGCGATCTACGGGTTGGGGACGCCGCAGGAGTACGTCGACCGCATGGTGCGGCTCCGGGTGGGCGAAGAGTGGGATCGGGATGCGCTGCTGCGCCGCCTCGTCGACATCCAATACGCGCGCAACGACCTGGCGGGCACGCGGGGCACGTTCCGGGTGCGGGGCGACACGCTCGAGGTCTTCCCGGTGTACGAGGAGAACGCGGTGCGCGTCGAGTTCTTCGGCGACGAGATCGAGGCGCTCACGACGCTCCACCCGCTGACCGGCGAGATCATCAGCACGGATGAGGAGGTGTACATCTTCCCGGCCTCGCACTACGTGGCGGGTCCGGAGCGGATGGAGCGGGCGATCGACGGCATCGAGTCGGAGCTGGAGGGCCGGCTCGCCGAGCTGGAGGGGCAGAACAAGCTGCTGGAGGCGCAGCGGCTGCGCATGCGCACCGGGTACGACGTCGAGATGATGCGTCAGATCGGCACCTGCTCGGGCATCGAGAATTACAGCCGCCACATCGACGGCCGCGGCCCCGGCACGCCGCCGAACTGCCTGCTCGACTACTTCCCCGAAGATTTCGTGCTCGTCGTCGACGAGTCGCACGTGACCGTCCCGCAGATCGGCGGCATGTACGAGGGCGACATGAGCCGCAAGCGCACGCTGGTCGACTTCGGGTTCCGGCTGCCGAGCGCGATGGACAACCGGCCGCTGCGCTTCGAGGAGTTCACCGAGCGCATCGGCCAGACCGTGTATCTGTCGGCGACGCCGGGGCCCTACGAGTTGGCGCGCGGCGACGGGTTCGTGGAGCAGGTCATCCGGCCGACCGGCCTGGTCGACCCCGAGGTGGTCGTGAAGGGCACGAAGGGCCAGATCGACGACCTCATGGGCGAGATCAAGCTGCGCGTGGAGCGCAACGAGCGCGTCCTGGTCACCACGCTGACGAAGAAGATGGCCGAAGACCTGACCGACTACCTGATGGAGAACGGCGTCCGCACGCGGTACCTGCACTCCGAGGTCGACACGCTGCGGCGGGTCGAGCTGCTGCGCGAGTTGCGGCTGGGGGAGTACGACGTGCTGGTCGGCATCAACCTGCTGCGCGAGGGGCTCGACCTGCCTGAGGTCTCCCTCGTGTCGATTCTGGACGCCGACAAGGAGGGCTTCCTGCGGTCGGAACGCTCGCTGATCCAGACCATCGGCCGCGCCGCGCGCAACGTCGCGGGCCAGGTACACATGTACGCCGACAAGATCACCCCGTCCATGGAGGCGGCGATCGACGAGACGAATCGCCGCCGCGACAAGCAGATCGCCTACAACCGCGAGCACGGCATCGACCCGCAGCCGCTGCGCAAGAAGATCGCCGACATCACCGACATGCTGGCGCGGGAAGACGCGGATACGGCGGAGCTCGTCGCGAAGGCCGGTGCGAAGAAGGTCTCCCCGACGCCGTCCCGGGAGGCGCGCGACGTGGAGGCGCTGCCGACGTCCGAGCTGGCCGGGCTGGTCACCGAGCTCACCGAGCAGATGCACCAGGCGGCGAAGGAGCTGCAGTTCGAGGTCGCGGCGCGCCTGCGCGACGAGATCGCCGACCTGAAGAAGACGCTGCGGCAGATGGTCGCGGCGACGAAGTAGCCGCGCGGCGTCCGGGTCGCAGCTCTCGGACGCCGGTCGGCGCAGCACGGACGCGAGCGCAAGGAGGGCTCATGATGACGTATCCGGACTGGGTGACCACGGCCACGCGACGGCTGTCGCCGGGCGACATTGCTCTGGTGAAGGGGTGCTGCATCGCGTTCGGCGTCCTGCTGGCGCAGCGCCTCCCGGCCGTCCGCCGTCTCGACGAGCGTGTCGTGGGTGGGGCGGTCGTCGCGCTGGCGATCAAGCCGGCGGCGTCCGCGCTGGGGTGCCGCCGCAGCCACTCAGGGTAGGCCAGGCGTCCGCTCAGGCCCCGGCGGGCCCGTCGGGGGCCGGCCGACCGTCGAGGGTGAGCTGCAGGAAGGCGAGGTCGAGCCAGCGGCCGAATTTCATGCCGACCTGGGGCAGCAAACCGACGGACGTGAACCCGAGCCGCTCGTGCAGCCGGATCGATCCGGTGTTGCTCGCGTCGATGCCCGCGACCATCACGTGCTTGCCGAGGCGGCGGGCCTCGTCGATGAGGGCGACCATGAGCGTGCGGCCGAGGCCGCGTCCGCGCGCGTCGGCGTGCACGTACACCGAGTGCTCGACCGTGTGGCGGTAGCCGTCGAAGGCGCGCCAGTCGCCGAAGGTGGCGTAGCCCAGCACCCGGTCGTCCTCGGCGGCGACGAGCACCGGGTAGCCGAGGTCGCGGTGGGCCGTCAGCCAGGCGGCGCGATTCGTGGCGTCGACGAGCTCGTCGTTCCAGATGGCGGTCGAGTGGGCGACGGCGTCGTTGTAGATCGCGGCGATGCCGGGGGCGTCCTCCTCCCGGGCCGCGCGGATCTCCATCACCAACCGCGCTCGCGCCACTCGGCGAGGTGCGGACGCTCGGCGCCCAGCGTCGTGCCGGCGCCGTGGCCCGGCCGGACGACCGTGTCGTCGCCGAAGCGGTCGAAGAGCTTCGTCGTCACGTCGTGGTAGAGGGAGTCGAAGTCCTCGGGGTTGTTCGTGCGGCCCACGCCGCCGGGGAACAGCGAGTCGCCCGTGAACAGCTCGGCCGGGCCCCCCTCCGGCGTATAAGCCAGCGCGATCGACCCGGGCGTGTGCCCGACGAGGCCGATCACCTCGAGCCGCTCGGCGCCGACGTCCACGAAGTCCCCGTCCCACACGCCCTCCAGCGGCAGCGTCGTGGCCGATTCGATCGCCGAGACGTCGGGCGTCCCGGCGATGAGCCGCGCCCCGGACGCCTTCGCGACCGGCACCAGCGCCTGGATGTGGTCGGGGTGCCGGTGGGTCGTGACGATCGTCTCGAGCCGTGTGCCGTTGATGAGTTCCAGCAGTTTGGTGGGATCGTTCGCGGCGTCCACGAGCACACCGACGTCGCCGTCGGTGAGCAGGTAAGCGTTGTTGTCCATCGGCCCGACGGACATGGTCGACACGCGCATGAGTGCGGCCCTTTCAGCTCGACAGGGGGAAGAGGACGCCTTCCGCCGCGTCCACGGTACTGCCATCTTCGCGGCCCGTGACCCAACCCCACAGGGCGGCATCGGTGCCGGTCACCTCGCGTCGTTCACCCACGCCCCCGAGGGATTCGCTGACCCCGGACGCGCTGCGCACGTCCACGGCCGGCACGTGCGCGCTCTCTGCCAGTCGATCGCACGACCACTGCAGCAGCCAGCGCGCCGGCACAGGGTCGATGAGGTGACTGGCGAAGCCGGTGTCGAGGTCGAGGTGGTGCAGGCACACCTCGTGCAGCCGCGCGATCGTGACCGCGGCCAGCGGATGCTCCCCGATCGGCAGGGTCACCGGCACGAGCCAGTCGACGACCTCGGCGAAGGCCTCCTCCAGCGCTCCGGCGGCCGTGTCGAGGTCGATCTGCAACTCCAGCCCCGAGCGCTCGGAGCCGCGCTCGATGTCGGCGAGTCGCTGCCCTTCGTTCGCGTACAGCGGAACCATCCGCCCGGACGCCGTGTTCCGCACGACGTGCGACAGCGCGTCGGCGCCCCGCGCGAGGTGGGTGGCGACGTGGGCGCGCGACCAGCCCGGCAGCAGGCTCGGCTGCTGCCATTCGGCGTCGCTGAGCACGATCGTGTCGCCCAGCAGGCTCTGGGTGGCCTCGTTGAGGCGTTTGCGCACCGTCTCGACCTGGCCCAGGCGGATGATGTCGCGCATGCCTCCAACTTAGGGCCTCCTTCCCTCGGGGGCATCCCCGCGGGGAAAGTGTCGGAGCCACCGCCTACGATGAGCGCCGTGAATGATCGACTCCTCGTGCGCGGCGCGCGCGAGAACAACCTCCGCAATATCTCCCTCGATCTGCCGCGGGACGCCCTGATCGTGTTCACCGGCCTGTCCGGGTCCGGCAAGTCGTCGCTGGCGTTCGACACGATCTTCGCCGAGGGGCAGCGTCGCTATGTGGAGTCGCTGTCGGCCTACGCGCGGCAGTTCCTGGGTCAGATGGATAAGCCGGATGTCGACTTCATCGAGGGCCTGAGCCCGGCGGTCTCGATCGACCAGAAGTCGACCAACCGCAACCCGCGCTCCACCGTGGGCACGATCACCGAGATCTACGACTACCTGCGCCTCCTCTTCGCACGGGCGGGGCGTCCGCACTGCCCGGTCTGCGGCGAGCCGATCAGCCGGCAGACGCCGCAGCAGATCGTCGACCGCCTCCTGGCGCTCGACGAGGGCACCCGGTTCCAGGTGCTGGCCCCCGTCGTCCGCGGCCGCAAGGGCGAGTACCACGACCTGTTCCGCAACCTGGTCACGCAGGGGTTCACGCGCGTCCGGGTCGACGGCGAGGTGCATCAGCTCGCCAGCCCACCCACGCTTGACAAGCAGAAGAAGCACAACATCGAGGTGGTCGTCGACCGGCTGGCCGTGAAGCCGACCGTGAAGCAGCGCCTCACCGACTCGATCGAGACGGCGCTGGGGCTGGCGTCCGGGGTGGTGGCGGTCGACTTCGTCGACCTGCCGACGTCCGACCCGAACCGCGAGCGCCGCTACTCCGAGAAGTTGGCCTGCCCGAACGCGCACGACATCTCGATCGAAGAGCTCGAGCCCCGGCAGTTCTCGTTCAACGCCCCGTGGGGTGCCTGCCCCGAGTGCTCGGGCCTCGGCACGCGGATGGAGGTCGATCCCGACCTCGTCGTGCCCGACCGCAGCAAGAGCCTCAGCGAGAACGCGGTCGCGCCGTGGTCGTCCATCTACGTGTCGGGGTACTTCCAGACGCTGTTCCGCACCCTCGGGCGCGAGCACGGCTTCTCGGTCGACACGCCGTGGAGCGAGCTGCCGGCGTCCGTGCGGGGGCTGATCCTGAACGGCGTGAAGGGCACGATCCACGTGTCCACGCGGACGCGGCACGGCCGCGAGCAGAACTACAACGCGAAGTTCGAGGGCGCGATCCCCTACGTGCGGCGGCGGTTCGCCGAGGCCGAGACCGACAACTCGCGCGAGCGGTTCGCCGGCTACATGCGCGAGATCCCCTGCGACGCCTGTCACGGCGCGCGGCTGAAGCCGTCCTCGCTGGCGGTCACGGTCGACGGCAAGAACATCGCCCAGGTGGCCGACCTGTCGATCGCCGACGTCGCCGTGTTCATGCGCGGCCTCACCCTCACCGAGCGCGAGGCGGCCATCGCCGAGCGCGTGGTGAAAGAGATCAACGAGCGCCTCCGGTTCCTGCTCGACGTGGGGCTCGACTACCTGACGCTGTCGCGGTCGGCGGGCAGCCTGTCGGGCGGCGAGGCGCAGCGCATCCGGCTGGCGACGCAGATCGGGTCCGGGCTCGTCGGCGTCCTGTACGTGCTCGACGAGCCGTCCATCGGGCTGCACCAGCGCGACAACCGGCGGCTCATCGACACGCTGGTGCGGCTGCGCGACATGGGCAACACGCTCATCGTCGTCGAGCACGACGAAGACACGATCCGGGTGGCCGACTGGGTCGTCGACATCGGCCCGGGCGCGGGCGAGCACGGCGGCAAGGTGGTCGTCTCCGGGTCTGTCGACCAGCTGCTGAAGAGCAAGGAGTCCCTGACGGGCGCGTACCTGGCCGGCCGGCGGGAGATCCCGGTGCCGGCGATCCGGCGTCCGGGTAACGGCAAGAAGCTCACGGTCCACGAGGCGACGGAGAACAACCTGCGCGGCGTCACCGTCGACTTCCCGCTCGGGCGGTTCATCGCGGTCACGGGCGTGTCGGGGTCGGGCAAGTCGTCGCTGGTGAACCAGATCCTCTACCGGGCACTCGCCAAAGAGCTCTACGGGGCGAAAGACGTGCCGGGCCGGCACGAGCGCATCACAGGGCTGTCCGAGATCGACAAGGCGATTCACGTCGACCAGTCGCCGATCGGGCGGACGCCGCGCTCGAACCCGGCGACGTACACGGGCGTGTTCGACCGCATCCGCAAGCTGTTCGCCGAGACGCCGGAGGCGAAGGTCCGCGGGTACCAGCCGGGGCGGTTCTCGTTCAACGTGAAGGGCGGCCGCTGCGAGAACTGCGCCGGCGACGGCACGATCAAGATCGAGATGAACTTCCTGCCCGACGTGTACGTGCCCTGCGAGGTGTGCCACGGCGCGCGGTACAACCGCGAGACGCTCGAGGTGCACTACAAGGGCAGGACCATCGCCGAGGTGCTGCACATGCCGATCGAGGAGGCGGTGGAGTTCTTCGCCGCGATCCCCGGCATCGCCCGGCACCTGACCACGCTGGTCGACGTCGGCCTCGGGTACGTGCGCCTGGGCCAGCCGGCGACCACCCTGTCGGGCGGCGAGGCCCAGCGCGTCAAGCTGGCCGCCGAGCTGCAGAAGCGCTCCACCGGCCGCACGGTGTACGTGCTCGACGAGCCGACGACCGGCCTGCACTTCGAAGACATCAACAAGCTCCTCCTCGTGCTGGGCCGCCTGGTCGACGCCGGCAACACGGTCATCGTGATCGAGCACAACCTCGACGTGATCAAGACCGCCGATTGGCTGATCGACATGGGCCCCGAGGGCGGCTCGCGCGGCGGCGAGGTCGTGGCGGTCGGCACGCCCGAGCAGGTGGCGGGCAACCCGGCGTCCTTCACCGGGGAGTACCTCAAGCCCCTCCTCGCCTAGGGTGCCCGGACGTCGCCGGCCGCGGGCCCTCAGCGCTCCGCGGCCGAGGCGGCCGCGCGGACGTAGGCGTCCCGAACCTGGAGGCTGTCGACGACCTCGTCGAGCAGCGGGTCGACGAAGCGCTCGCGGTGCTGGCGGTCGGCGGCGGCGGACGCGGCGAGGTTGAGCGCCGAGAAGGCGGCCAGGGTCAGGGAGACCTTCACGAGCGTCGGGCTGATCGGCACCTGGGCGAGCAGGCCGGGGAAGCGCTGGGCGGGCCGGCCGGTCCATTGGGCGGCCGTGGCCTCCGACACCGACAGCCACCCGAAGAGCATGAAGAAGCCGAACACGACGACGGCGAACAGCGTCGCCTGGATGAGGGCGGCCAGGCACGGCACGAGCAGCAGGTTGAAGCGCTCGCTGCGGCGGAGCGGCGGCACGTCGATCCCCTCGCGCTCCGACGCGTGCTCGGCCAGCATCGAGCGCAGCCCGTCGTTGGTGGTGACCGCGACCAGCAGCACGGTCAGCAGGGCGAGGATGCCGACGACCGCCCAGGTGCGCTCGGTGCTGAGCGCGACCATCACCTGCCAGATCTCGGCGTTGTAGAAGAAGAACAGGAACGCGACCATCAGCATCGGCAGCACGCGCGCGGCGAGCGGCCCCAGCGTCTCCGTCTCGCGCAGCACGCGCAGGACCGACCAGCGCAGCACGGTGCCGACGCCGAAGAACCCGGCGACGGCCAGGCCCGTGACGATCACCACGCCGAGCCACGCCCACAGAGGGCTCGGATCCCCGGACGCCGCCTGCGTGCCGACGACGCCCCCAGCGCCAGGATCACCCCCAGGGCGTTGCCGGCCGGCGCGGGCAGCCGCCGGGCCGCGCGGTCGGCCAGCCAGCCGGCGACGGGGGCGGCCAGCATGCAGGCCAGGCCGACGGTGAACCCGACCCACACCCCGTCGGCCACGCCGTTCAGCGTCTGCTCGACCTGGGCCTCGTCGGTCGTGGCGATGAGCCCGTCGATCACGTCGTTGGCGCGCTCCACCAGCGCCACCCCGACCGGGAGCAGCAGGGCGCAGGCGAGCGGCCCGGGGGCCCGCCGGACCAGCCCGCGGGCCCGGACCGTGGGCGGGAGCACGAGCGGCAGACCCAACGCCCGCAGGCGCTGGGCGAGCGCTTCGGGGTCGGACTCTGAGATGCCCTCGAGCGCGGACGCCCCGCGCCCCTCGCCCCCGGACGCCTCCCGCGCGGTGCCCACGGAGCGCTCAGCCGGCGACGAGGACGTGGTCGCCCTCGACCGTCGCGTCGGCCGGCGTGAGCCCGGACGTCGCCGGGCCGCTGATCACGTGCCCGTCGGCGATGTCGAAGTAGCTGTTGTGGCAGGCGCAGACGATCTGGCGACCCTGCATCTTCGTGACCGGGCACCCCTGGTGGGGGCAGGTGTAGTCGAACGCCTTGAACTGCCCGGCGGCCGGCTGCGTGACCACGAGCTTGGCGTCCGAGAAGATCGTGCCGCTCCCCACCGGGATGTCGGCCTTCGGGAAGCTCTTCGGGGTCGGGGACGCAGCGGGCTGCGCCGGGGAGCACGCCGTGACGCCGAGGGTGGTGGCGGCCACCGCGAGGCCGGCTTTCAGGAACGTTCGTCGGTCGGGCATGGCGTCAGCGTACCCACGACCCCGGACGGAAACCGTCGGACGCCCCGCCTACACTGACGCGCATGGCTGATCCGGCGTCCTATCGACCGGCGCCCGGCTCGATCCCCACGAACCCGGGCGTCTACCGGTTCAGCGACCCCCACGGGGTCGTGATCTACGTCGGCAAGGCGAAGAACCTCCGCCAGCGGCTGAACTCCTACTTCGCCGACCCGGCGTCCCTGCACTTCCGCACGCAGACCATGGTGCGCACCGCGGCGAAGGTGGAGTGGACCGTGGTGCAGAACGAGCTGGAGTCGCTGCAGCTCGAGTACACGTGGATCAAGCAGTACGACCCGCGGTTCAACATCAAGTACCGCGACGACAAGTCGTACCCGTGGGTCGCGATCACGTGGAGCGAGGAGTTCCCGCGCGTCTTCGTCGGCCGCGGCGCGAAGCGCAAGGGCAACCGCTACTTCGGGCCCTACGCGCAGGCGTGGGCGATCCGCGACACGATCGACAGCCTTCTGCGCGTCTTTCCGATGCGATCGTGCAGCGCGGGGGTGTTCCGCAACGCGAAGGCGTCCGGGCGGCCGTGCCTGCTCGGCTACATCGGCAAGTGCTCGGCGCCCTGCGTGGGCCGCATCGACGCCGAGGCCCACCGCGAGCTCGTCACCGACGTCTGCGACTTCCTCGCCGGCCACACGAACGCGCTGACGCGGCGCCTGCAAGCGCAGATGCAGCGGGCGTCCGATGAGTTGCAGTTCGAGAAGGCGGCCGTCCTGCGCGACCAGCTCGGGGCGTTGCGCTCGGCGACCGAGCGCAACGCGATCGTCCTGCCGGACGGGACGGACGCCGACGTGGTGGCGCTGGCGTCCGACGAGCTCGAGGTCGCGGTGCAGGTGTTCCACGTGCGGGCGGGCCGCGTCCGGGGTGAGCGGGGCTGGGTGGCCGACCGGGCCGACGATTCGTCGTTGGCCGAGCTGCTCGACACGTTCCTGCTCGGGCTGTACTCCGACGCCGAGGCCGGCGACGGCACCGAGGTGAGCCGCGCGATCCCGCGGGAGATCCTGGTGCCGCTCGAGCCGGCGAGCGCCGACGCGCTGGGGGCGCTGTTGTCCGACGTGCGGGGGGCGCACGTCCGGCTGCACATTCCCCAGCGCGGGCCCAAGCGCGTCCTGCTCGACACGGTCGCGAAGAACGCGTCCGAGGCCCTCGCCCTGCACAAGACGCGGCGCGCGAGCGATCTGTCGACGCGCAACCGCGCGATCGAGGAGATCCAGGAGGCGCTGGAGCTGCCCGCCCCGCCGTTGCGCATCGAGTGTTACGACATCTCGCACCTGCAGGGCAGCGAGGTCGTCGGCTCGATGGTGGTCTTCGAGGACGGGCTGCCGCGCAAGTCGGAGTACCGGCGGTTCATCATCAAGACCGTCGAGGGCTCGAACGACGTGGGGGCGATCGACGAGGTCATCACGCGCCGTTTCCGCCGCTACCTGGAGGATCAGCAGTCCCTCGAGGGCGAGGGTGCGGTGCTCGTCGACCCGACGACCGGCGCCGCGCGTAAGTTCGCCTACGCGCCGGGGCTCGTGGTCGTCGACGGCGGCGCGCCGCAGGTCGCCGCGGCCCGCGCGGCGATGGACGCCCTCGGCGTCTCCGACATCCCCGTCGTCGGGCTGGCGAAGCGGCTGGAGGAGGTGTGGCTGCCCGACGAGGAGTTCCCGCTGATCCTGCCGCGCACCAGCGAGGGCCTCTACCTGCTGCAGCGGGCGCGCGACGAGGCGCACCGGTTCGCGATCACCCACCATCGCGGCCGCCGCAGCAAGTCGATGGTGGAGTCGCTGCTCGACGATGTGCCCGGCCTGGGCGAACTGCGCCGCAAGGCCGTCATCAAGCACTTCGGCTCGCTCAAGAAGCTGCGGGCCGCGCGCTGGGAGGAGATCGCGGACGTGCCGGGTATCGGCCCCAAGACGGCGCTGGCGATCAAGGCGGCGTTGGATGCGTCCGCCCCGGGCGAGGCGGTCAATATGGCGACGGGTGAGATTGAAAGCGGCTGAGCGCGCTGTCGCGCGACATAATGGGCGCATGAGCGAAGCCTCCGCGGTTCGGTTCGTCGTCATCACCGGCATGTCCGGCGCTGGGCGACGGACGGCGTCCCACACGCTGGAGGATCTGGGGTGGTATGTCGTCGACAACCTGCCGCCCAGCATGATGCCGGCGCTGCTCGACACGGCGCTCGAGCGTGGGTTCTCGCGGGTGGCGGTCATCGTCGACGTCCGGACGCGGTCGGAGTTCGACGAGATCCCCGCCGCCTTCGACACGCTCGTCCAGCGGGGCGTGCTGCCGCAGATCCTGTTCCTCGAAGCCCCGGACGACGTGATCGTCAGGCGGCAGGAGTCGGTGCGGCGTCCGCACCCGCTCCAGGGCGACGGGCCGCTGCTCGACGGCATTCACCGCGAGCGCGAGATGCTCGCCGTGCTGCGCGCGGCGGCCGACATGGTCGTCGACACCGGACGCCTCAACGTCCACCAGCTCGCGGCGCGCGTCGCCTACGCGTTCGACGCCGACCCCGATCGCGGCCTGCACGTCACGGTCATGTCGTTCGGGTTCAAGAACGGCCTTCCGGTGGACGCCGACATGGTCGTCGACGTCCGCTTCCTGCCGAACCCGCACTGGGTTCCCGAGTTGCGCCCGCAGACCGGCCTGTCGCAGGCGGTGTCGTCGTACGTGCTCGGCTTCGACGAGGCCCAGCAGTTCCTCGCCTCCCTGGTGAGCCTCGTGCTCACGATCACGCCCGGCTACATCCGCGAGGGCAAGCGGCTCGCGACCGTGGCGGTCGGCTGCACCGGCGGCAAGCACCGCTCGACGGCGATCGCCGAAGAGTTGGCGCGGCGGCTGGAGGCGGAGGGCGTCGGCTGCAGCGTCCTGCACCGCGATCTCGGTCTCGAGTGATGCGCGCGCTCAGCGGGTTGCCGCACGTCGTCGCCCTCGGCGGCGGACATGGGCTGTCGGCGTCCCTGGAGGCGCTGCGGCGGGTCACGACCAACCTGACGGCGGTCGTGACGGTCGCCGACGACGGCGGTTCGTCCGGGCGCCTCCGGCGCGAGTTCGACATTCTGCCGCCCGGCGACCTGCGGATGGCGCTGGCCGCGCTGTGCGGCGACGACGAGGAGGGCCGCGTCTGGGCCGACGTGTTGCAGTCCCGCTTCGGCGGCGAGGGCGTCCTGGCCGGGCACGCGATCGGAAACCTGCTGATCGCGGGCATCTGGGAAAGGCTGGGCAGCGACCCGGTCTCCGGGCTCGACATGGTCGGCAAGCTGCTGGACGTGCAGGGCAGGGTCCTGCCGATGGCCACCGTTCCGCTCGAGATCGAGGCCGACGTCATCGGCGTCGACCCGCGGCTCCCCGACGAGCCCGGGCTCGTCCGCGGCCAGGAGAACGTGGCGCTGGCGTCCGGGGAGGTGCGCGCGGTGCGGCTGATCCCGCACGATCCGCCCGCCGCCCCGCAGGCGCTCGAGGCGATCGCCCAGGCCGACTACGTGGTCCTGGGCCCCGGGTCCTGGTTCTCGTCGGTGATGCCCCACCTGCTCGTCCCGCAGGTGGCGCAGGCCCTGCGCGACACCCCGGCGCGGCGCTTCCTCACCCTGAATCTGACGCCGGACGACGAGACGCAGGGCTATTCGGCCGCCGAGCACCTGGAGTTCCTCTCCGAGCACGCCCCCTGGCTGCGCCTGGACGCCGTGATCGTCGACCCCAGCTTCGCCCGGGCTGACACGCATCTGGCGGCCTACGCGGCCAGCTTCGGGGCCGACGTCGTCACCGCTCACGTGCGCATGTCCGACGGCTCCCCGCGCCACGATCCGAATCGCCTGGCCTCCGTTTATGCGGACCTGATGTCTCGGTAAGGTTCTCCCTATGGCGTTAACACCCGAGGTGAAGGCCGAGCTGGCGACGGTCGAGGTCACCAAGCCCGCCGTCCGCAAGGCCGAGGTGGCCGCGATGCTGCGCTTCGCCGGCGGCCTGCACATTGCCGGCGGCCGCGTGATCGTCGAGGCCGACCTGGACACGGGCGGCGCCGCGCGCCGGCTTCGGTCGTTCGTGAGCGACCTGTTCGGCTTCACCTGCGAGTTCGTCGTCATCACGCCGAGCCAGCTCCGGCGCGGCACGCGCTACGTCGTCCGGCTGATCCGCGACGGCGACTCCCTCGCGCGTCAGACCGGCCTGGTCGACAATCGCGGACGCCCCGTGCGCGGCCTCCCGGCCGCGCTCGTCAGCGGGGGCCTCGACGTGGCGACGGCCGTGTGGCGGGGGGCTTTCCTCGCGCACGGCTCGCTCACGGAGCCCGGCCGCTCGATGTCGCTGGAGATCACCTGCCCCGGGTCGGAGGCCGCGCTCGCGCTCGTCGGCGCGGCCCGCCGGCTGGGCATCTCGGCGAAGGCGCGCGAGGTCCGCGGCATCGACCGGGTCGTGATCCGCGACGGGGACGCTATCGCCGCCATGCTGACCCGCATGGGGGCCCACGAGACGCTGCTGGCGTGGGAGGACCGGCGGATGCGCCGGGAGATCAAGGCGTCCGCGAACCGGCTGGCCAACTTCGACGACGCGAATCTGCGCCGCTCGGCCCGGGCGGCGGTGGCGGCCGGGGCGCGCGTGGAGCGGGCTCTCGAGATCCTGGGCGATGAGGTGCCCGACCATCTGAAGGTGGCCGGGATGTTGCGTCTGGAACACAAACAGGCGAGCCTCGAAGAGCTCGGGCAGTTGCACCAGCCGCCGCTGACGAAGGACGCCGTGGCCGGCCGCATCCGTCGCCTTCTGGCAACGGCTGACAAGCGCGCCTCGGAGCTCGGAATTCCCGGCACGGAGGCCAACCTGAGCCCCGAGATGCTGGACGAGCGGGACTGAGTCCCGGCCGTATCAAGGATCTGTTCCGGGCCTGCACTCCGAGGGGTCATCTTCGCTAGAGTGGCGACGTCCGCCAATCGCCCCCGGCGAGATCCATCGCGGGGCGAACACTCTCGTAAGGAGAAACAGGTTTATGACTGTCAAGGTTGGCATCAACGGTTTCGGCCGCATCGGTCGCAACTTCTTCCGCGCAATGCTCGAGCAGGGCGCCGATCTCGATGTGGTCGCCGTGAACGACCTCACCGACACGAAGACGCTCGCTCACCTGCTGAAGTACGACTCGATTCTCGGTCGTTTCGGTGGCGAGGTCAGCCACGATGACGACGGCATCACGGTTGACGGCAAGCACATCAAGGTGCTCGCCGAGCGCGATCCCGCGAACCTCCCCTGGGGCGACCTGGGCGTCGAGGTCGTCGTCGAGTCCACCGGCTTCTTCACCGACGGCACGAAGGCCAAGGCGCACATCGACGGTGGCGCCAAGAAGGTCGTCATCTCCGCCCCGGGCAAGAACGTCGACGGCACCTTCGTGATCGGCGTCAACGAGGATCAGTACAACGCGGAGTCGGACAACATCATCTCCAACGCGTCCTGCACCACGAACTGCCTCGCCCCGTTGGCCAAGGTCCTGAACGACGAGTTCGGCATCGTGCGCGGCATCATGACGACGATCCACTCCTACACCGGTGACCAGCGCCTGCTGGACGCCCCGCACAGCGACCTCCGTCGCGCCCGTGCGGCGGCGCTCTCGATGATCCCGACCAAGACCGGCGCCGCCCAGGCCGTCGCCCTGGTCATCCCGGATCTGAAGGGCAAGTTCGACGGGCTCGCCGTCCGCGTTCCGACGCCGACGGGCTCCCTGACCGACCTGACCTTCGTCGCCGAGAAGGAGGTCTCCGTCGAGGCCGTCCAGTCCGCCGTGAAGGCCGCCGCTGAGGGCCCGCTCAAGGGCGTCCTGAAGTACACCGAGGATCCGATCGTGTCGGCCGACATCGTCGGGGATCCGCACTCCAGCATCTTCGACGCCACCGAGACCAAGGTCATCGGCAACCTCGTGAAGGTGCTCTCGTGGTACGACAACGAGTGGGGCTACAGCAACCGCCTGGTCGACCTGACCGAGCTGGTCGCGAGCAAGCTCTGATCATCAGCGCCTGAGACGAACAGGGGTGGGGTTGCGCTGCGCCCCACCCCTGTTCGTTTCCCGAAAACCTGCCGCGCCCGCACGCAGCGGCCGCGGACCATCACTGCACGCGAAAGGAACCACCGTGAAGTCACTCGCTGACTTGGGTGATCTGAAGGGCAAGCGGGTCGTCATCCGCTGCGACTTCAACGTGCCGCTCGACGGCACGACGATCACTGACGACGGCCGCATCAAGGCCGCGCTGCCGACCCTCACCGCTTTGAAGGACGCCGGCGCCCGCACCATCATCCTCGCCCACCTCGGCCGCCCGAAGGGCGAGGTCAACGAGAAGTACTCCCTCGCCCCGGCCGCGAAGCGGCTCGGCGAGCTGCTCGGCGTCGACGTGAAGCTGGCCGGCGACACCGCCGGCGAGTCCGCGAAGGCGACCGCCGAGGGTCTCGCCGACGGCGAGGTCGCGCTGCTGGAGAACGTCCGGTTCGAGCCGGGCGAGACCTCCAAGGTCGAAGAAGAGCGCACCGCGCTCGCGGAGAAGTGGGCCGCCCTGGGCGACGTCTTCGTCTCCGACGGGTTCGGCGTCGTGCACCGCAAGCAGGCCTCCGTCTACGACCTGGCGAAGCTGCTCCCGGCCGCGGCCGGCAATCTCGTGCAGAAGGAGGTCGACGCCCTCTCCAAGGTGACGAACGACCCGGCGCGCCCGCTCGTCGTCGTGCTCGGCGGCGCGAAGGTGGCCGACAAGCTCGCCGTCATCGACAACCTGCTGAAGGTCGCCGACACGCTCGTCATCGGCGGCGGCATGGCGTACACGTTCATCAAGGCCGAGGGCCACGAGATCGGCAAGTCCCTGTTCGACGAGGCCAGCCTGGACGCGGTGAAGGGCTACCTCGAGCAGGCCAAGGCGGCCGGCAAGAAGATCGTGCTCCCGGTCGACGTCCGCGTCGCCACGGGGATGGACTTCGCGGCCCGCACGGTCGACGGCGACGTCGACGTCGTGGCGGTGGACGCGATCCCGGCCGACAAGATGGGCCTCGACATCGGCCCCGAGACCGAGAAGCTCTTCGCCGACACGATCAAGTCCGCGAAGACCGTGGTCTGGAACGGTCCGATGGGCGTGTTCGAGATCGACGCGCTGGCGTCCGGCACGAAGGCCGTCGCCAAGGCGCTGACCGAGGTCGACGGCCTGTCGGTCGTGGGCGGCGGCGACTCCGCCGCGGCCGTGCGCGAGCTCGGCTACGACGACGACCAGTTCGGTCACATCTCCACCGGTGGTGGAGCTTCCCTGGAGTTCCTCGAAGGCAAGGAACTCCCCGGTATCGCGGTCTTGGAGGGCTGATGTCTCGTACTCCGCTCATGGCGGGCAACTGGAAAATGAACCTCAACCACGTCGAGGCGACCGGGCTCGTCCAGAAGCTGGCGTGGACTCTGACGGACAAGCAGTACGACGCCTCGAAGTCCGAGTGCGCGGTCATCGTCCCGTTCACCGACCTGCGCACCGTGCAGACTCTGGTGGAGGGCGACAAGCTGCCGCTGACCTACGGCGCTCAGGACGTGTCGGTCCATGACAAGGGCGCCTACACGGGTGAGATCTCCGTCGACATGCTGAGCAAGCTCAAGTGCACCTACGTGGTGATCGGCCACTCCGAGCGGCGCGAGTACCACGCGGAGAGCGATGAGCTGATCAACGAGAAGGCCAAGAAGGTCCTCGACGCGGGCATGACCCCGATCATCTGCGTGGGCGAGAAGCTGGAGGTCCGCAAGGAGGGCAACCAGGTTCCGTTCGTGCTCGATCAGGTCACCAAGTGCCTCGACGGGCTGTCGGCCGAGCAGGTCGCCGGCCTCGTCATCGCCTACGAGCCCGTCTGGGCCATCGGCACCGGCGAGGTGGCGACGCCCGACGACGCTCAGGAGGTGTGCGGCGCGATCCGCGAGCACGTCGCCAAGGAGCTGCAGGGTGCCGAGGCGGCCGAGGGCGTGCGCATTCAGTACGGCGGCTCGGTGAAGTCGGGCAACGTCGTCGACATCATGGCCAAGCCCGACGTCGACGGCGCGCTCGTCGGCGGGGCCAGCCTCGATGCCGAGGAGTTCGCCAAGATCGTGCTGTTCTACGCCCAGTAGTGGCGCCGAGTAGTCGCGAGGGCCAGAAGTAGCGGGAGCAACAGTCACCCTGAGTTAGAATGCTCGGGTGACTGTTGCTCCTTTACTCACGTGGCCGATCCTCACGGTCTCGATCCTGGTGGTCATCACCAGCCTGATCCTGGCCGCGTTGATCCTCTTCCACAAAAGCCGGGGTGGCGGCATGTCCGATCTTTTCGGTGGCGGCATGTCCACGTCCATGGGGGGCACCTCGGCAGCCGAGCGCAACCTTGACCGCATGACGATCATCGTCGGTCTCGTCTGGCTGGCGTGCATCATTGGTCTGCTGGTCTTGTACCGGTACTTCCCCGAGATCGGGGTGCTGGGTACACCAGGGCCGAGCTGAGCCCCGGGCAGCAAGACATTCGCTTTTTTGACAAGGAGAAATAGGTGGTCGGTGGTAGCGCGATCCGGGGGAGCCGGGTCGGAGCCGGTCCAATGGGCGAAGCGGAGCGCGGTGATTCCGCTCCGCGGCTGTATGTCTCGTACTTCTGCGCAAATGGGCATGTGACGCGTCCCGCGTTCGCGGCCGATGCGCAGATTCCGGAGACGTGGGATTGTCCGCGTTGCGGTCTCCCTGCCAACCTCGATTCTGAGAATCCTCCGCCCCCGCCGAAGATCACCCCGTACAAGACGCACCTCGCGTACGTCAAAGAGCGCCGCTCCGATGAGGAGGCGGCGGCCATTTTGACCGAGGCGCTGGAGTTGCTGCGCAGCCGTCGCGCCAACGGCGAGGTTATTTACTAAAGCGATTCCGCATTTCTCCGCGAGGCTCATTCCCGCGGAGAAAAGCGGCCTTCGTGAACGAAAATGCGGCGCCGCGTGCTGCGGCGGCCGTCGATCCGCGGGCCCCAGCGCCCGCTGGACGCCGCTAGAAACTGCAGCGGTAGTAGTCGAGGCCGGCGGCGGCGTCCTCGTCGACGAACCAGACCGTCTCTTCGACGCCGCGGGCCACGCCCGCGGGCGTCTGGGGGTCGCCCGCGACGGCGAGGGCCAGCGAGCGGGCCTTCTCCTCGCCGCTCACCAGGAACCAGACCTCCGTCGAGCGGTTGATCGCCGGCATCGACAGGCTGATGCGCTGCGGAGGCTCCTTGGGGGCGTCGTTCACCGCGATGACCGACTGCGTCGTCGCGTCGAACGACGGGTGCCCCGGGAAGATCGAGGCGACGTGGCCGTCCTCGCCCATGCCGAGCAGGCAGATGTCGAAGACGACGTCGTCGAGCTCCTTGGCGTAGGTGGCGGCTGAGGCGCCGTTGTCGGCGAGCCCGTCGGCCGCCGGCATCGGATGCGTGCGAGCCGGGTCCAGCGGGAACCGGCCCGCCATCACCACCAGCGTCGGCCCGGCGTTGCGCAGCGGGTCGTCCGTCGGGAGGAAGCGCTCGTCTCCCCACCAGAGCTCGAGGCGTCCCGGGTCGAGGTCGGAGCCCTCGATGAGGGTGCCGAGCTCGGCGTACACGCGGTTGGCGATCCGCCCGCCGGTGAGGCACAACTGGGCGACTCGGCCGTCGGCCTGCAACTGGATCAGCCGCTGCAGCAGACGCCTCGCCGCGCCGGCGGCGAGGCTCGGGGGGTCCGCGTAACGGTGGATGGCGGTCATTCGATCTGGCTGTCCTTGGCCTTCGCGATCTGCTCGTCGCCCGGGACGGCCGCGACGGCCTGGCGTTCGGGCTTTTCGGTGCGGCGCAGCAGTTGCTTCATCGTCGACTGGAGAACCTCGTCGGTATCCATGCGGCGCAGCTCCTCGGTGAGGAGCTGGCTGACCGAGCGTCGGCGCAGCGCGACGATCCGCTTCGGCGTCTTGGGCGCCGAATAGGTCGCCATCCGGCCGTCCACCCGGCGGATGCTGATGTCGCCGCCCTCCATCGACATGATGACCGACGTGACCCCAAGGCCGACTTCGCTCTCCGAGACCGTCACCGGGCAGGGCAGCCGGTCGTCGAGCCAGGCGGCCAGCAGGACGCCCGCCGCGTTGTTCGGCTCGGCCGTCACCTCGATCTTGGTGACCTTCTCGGGGTACTGGTCGAGCGCGCTCACGAGCAGCGCGCGCCACGGGGTCAGCCGGGTCCACGTGAGGTCGGCGTCGCCGGGGGTCATGTGGTGGGCACGCAGCTCAAGGGCCTGCAGCGGGGCTTGGGCGCCCATGGCGTCCGTGATGCGCCGGTTCGCGAGCGCGCCGAGCGGGTCGTCGCGCAGGGACGCCGGCGCGGCCCCCGGCCACCAGGCGATGACGGGGGAGTCCGCCAGCAGCAGCGGCAGGACGACGGTCTCCCGGTGGTTCGCCAACTCGCCCTGGAACCGCAGCGAGATGATCTCGCCCGGCACGTCCTCCCCGATGTGGACCTCGGCGTCGAGCCGGTCGGCCTTGGCCATGCCGTTCGTCACGATGATGAGCCGCGACGGGTGCTCGCGGCCGGCCTCGACGCAGGCGTCCAGAACCGCCGAGTAGTCGTGCAGGTCGGTGATCACGAGCAGCGTGAAGACCAGCCCGGACGCCGACCCGACGTTGTGCCGGGCGTCGGTGAGCGCGTTCTGGATCTCTTGGGCGTTCGTCCACTTGAGCGTCTTGATCATGGCGAGCTCCTCTCAGGGACGGCGCCAGGCGCGATGGTCGCGGGCGAGCATGGCGTGGGCGGACTCGGGGCCCCACGTGCCGGAGGCGTAGCCCTCGGGCTGGTGCTTCTTGGCCGCCCAGTAGTCGAGGATCGGGTCGAGGATCTCCCACGACAACTCCACCTCCCGCGCCTGCGGGAAGAGCGGCGGGTCGCCGAGGAAGACGTCCAGGATCAGCCGCTCGTACGCCTCGGGGCTCGACTCGGCGAACGACGTGCCGTAGGCGAAGTCCATCGTGACGTCGCGGATCTCCATCTGCGTCGCGGGCACCTTGGCCCCGAACCGCAGCGTGATGCCCTCGTCCGGCTGGATGCGCATGACGAGGGAGTTGCTGCCGAGCGCCTCGGTGTCGGTGTCGGTGAACGGCAGGTGCGGGGCCGTGCGCAGGATGAGCGCGATCTCGGTGACGCGGCTCGCGAGCCGCTTGCCCGCCCGCAGATAGAACGGGACGCCGGCCCAGCGCCGGTTGTCGATGTCGACCCTGATCGCCGCGTAGGTCTCGGTCTGGGAGGTTCCGGCGATGCCCTCCTCGTCGAGATAGCCGAGCACCTTCTCGCCGCCGGCCCAGCCGGCGAGGTACTGCCCGCGCGCGGTGTGGGACTTCAGGCTGCGGGGCGGCCGCGTGGCCCCGAGGACCTTCTCCTTCTCCGCCCGGAGTTGGGCCGCGTCGAAGGAGGTCGGCTCCTCCATCGCGGTGAGCGCGAGCAACTGCAGGAGGTGGTTCTGGATGACGTCGCGCGCCGCGCCGATGCCGTCGTAGTAGCCGGCCCGCCCGCCGATGCCGATGTCTTCCGCCATCGTGATCTGGACGTGGTCGACGTAGTTGCGGTTCCAGATCGGCTCGAAGAGCTGGTTCGCGAACCGCAGCGCCAGCAGGTTCTGCACCGTCTCCTTGCCCAGGTAGTGGTCGATGCGGAAGACCGAGTTGGCGCTGAACACGCTCTCGACCTTCTTCTCCAGGTCGATGGCGCTGGCGAGGTTGTGGCCGAACGGCTTCTCGATGACGACGCGGTTCCACGGCGTCTCGACCGACTTGTCGACCATGCGGTGCTTCTCGAGCTGGCTCACGACGATGTCGAACCCGCGCGGCGGGATCGACAGGTAGTAGGCGTGGTTGCCCTCGGTGCCCTGGGTCTCGTCGAGCTCCTGCAGCGTCCGTTTGAGGGACTCGAAGGCCTGGTCGTCGTCGAACGCACCGTTGACGATGCGGATGCCCTCGTTCAACTGGCGCCAGACCTCGTCGCGGAACGGCGTCCGCGCGCGCTCCTGAATAGCCTCGCGACAATAGTTCGCGAACTGCTCGGTGGACCAGTCGCGGCGAGCGAACCCCACCAACCCGAAGCCGGGAGGCAGCAGACCCCGGTTGGCGAGGTCGTAGATGGCCGGCAGCAGCTTCTTGCGCGCCAGGTCGCCGGTCACCCCGAACATCACCAGGGCGCAGGGCCCGGCGACGCGGGGTAGCCGGCGATCCCGAGGGTCGCGCAGCGGGTTGACGTAGGGTCGCTCACTCACGGATGGCTCTCCGATGGGCTACTTGGCGGACGCCTGGGCGTCCTTGACGGACTCGACCAGTTCGTCCCACGACACGACGAACTTCTGGACGCCCTCGTCCTCCAGCACCGCGAACACGTCGTCGAGATCGACGCCGGCCGCTTCGATGGCCGCGAGGATCGCCCGACCCTCGTTGCCCCGACCCTCCATGGTCTCGCCGACCTCGCCGTGATCGGCGAAGGCCTGCATCGTCTTCTCCGGCATCGTGTTGACGCAGCCGTCGACGACCAGGTTGGTCACGTACAGCGTATCCGGCAGCGCCGGGTCCTTCGTGCCCGTGGACGCCCACAGCGGGCGCTGCTTGTTCGCGCCCTTGACCTCGAGCGCCTTGAAGCGCTCCCCGCCGAAGACCTCCTCGAACGCCGAGTAGGCCACCAGGCCGTTCGCGATGCCGGCTTTCGCCTTCAGCTCGTCGTGGTCGCCCAGGCGCTTGTCCACCTCGGTGTCGACGCGCGAGATGAAGAAGGACGCCACCGAGTGGATCGTGGAGAGGTCCTTCCCCGCCTCGGCGGCCTGCTCGAGGCCGGTGAGGTAGGCGTCCATGACCTCGCGGTAGCGATCTTCGGAGAAGATCAGCGTCACGTTGACGGAGATCCCGTTCGCGATGGTCTGGGTGATGGCCGGCAGGCCCTCCTTGGTCGCCGGGATCTTGATGAGCACGTTCTCGCGGTCGACCAGCCCGTGTAGCTCGGCGGCCTGGTCGATGGTGGCCTGCGTCTCGCGGGCGAGCCCCGGCTCGACCTCGATGGAGACGCGGCCGTCGTAGCCGGCGGAGGAGGCGTAGACGTCGGAGAAGAGGTCGCACGCGTTGCGCACGTCGGTGGAGCACAACTGCTTGATCGCGGTCGAGACGTCGGCGTCCGCGAGCTCGGCCACCTGATCGGCGTAGTCGGCGCCGTGCTTCAGCGCGGCCGCGAAAATCGTCGGGTTCGTCGTGACGCCGGAGACCGAGTTCTCCGAGATCAACTGGGCCAGGTTGCCGCTCGTGAGCCGACCCCTGGACAGATCGTCCAGCCAGATGGATACGCCGGCGTCGGCGAGGGCCTTCAATCGCTCGTTCATGAGGTTCTCCCTGAATTGGTTCGTCGCCAGTGGCGGCTGGGGCCGCCCTCGTTTAGAACCCTATCCGGCGCGTGTAACGACTGGAAGCGTCGAGACGGGCGTCGACCCCTCGCTGCACAACCGTCTACACTCATCGCGAGCAGGCGGGAGGGCCATCATTCGTTTTCATTCAGCCGCGGGGGAGACGTCGCAGGTGGCCGCTGAGGCGTCGTCGACGCCCACGGTCGCGGCCACGATGAAGGCCTATCTGGCGTTGACGAAGCCGCGCATCGTCGAGCTGCTGCTCGTCACGACGATCCCCGCGATGTTCCTCGCCGCCGGTCGCATCCCCGAGCCGGCGCTGGTCGCCGTCACCCTGATCGGTGGGGCGATGTCCGCCGCCGGTGCGAATTCGTTCAACTCGATCATCGACCGCGACATCGACGAGCAGATGCGGCGCACGCGGCGGCGTCCGATGGTGCGACACCTGATCCCCAAACGGTCCGCGTACGCGTTCGCGTGGGCGCTGACCGTCGCGTCGACGCTGATCCTCGGGCTGGGGGCGAACTGGCTGTCGGCCGGCCTCGCGCTGCTCGCGACCGCCTATTACGTGTTCGTCTATACGCTGTGGCTGAAGCGCACCACCCCGTCGAACATCGTCTGGGGCGGCATCGCGGGCTGCTTCCCGCCGTTGATCGGGTGGACGGCCGTGACCGACGCGGTCGCGTGGCCGCCCCTGATCCTGTTCCTCATCGTCTTTTGGTGGACGCCGCCGCACACCTGGGCGCTCGGGCTGCGGTACCGCGACGACTACGCGGGCGCGGCGGTGCCGATGCTGCCGGTCGTGAAGGAGGCGCCCTACGTCACCCGGCAGATCCTCGTCTACTCGGTGCTCATGATCGCCACGAGCCTGCTCCTGTGGCCGGTCGCCGGCACCGGCTGGCTGTACCCGGTCGTCGCCGGGGCGATGGGGGTGTGGATCCTCGTCGAGGCCGTTCGGCTCGACCAACGCGCCCGGGCCGGCCAGACGGACGCCGCGCTGCAGCCCATGCGGCTGTTCCACGCGTCGAACACCTACCTGGCCGTCGTCTTCCTCGCCGCCGCGCTCGACCCGCTGATCTCCTGATCCCCCACCCGGCCGGGGCGGGGGAGGGCGAGTTGCAGGTGCGCGAGCGCCGCCACGAAGAGCGTCGTGCCGACCATGTGCCAGAACACAATGCCGAGCGGCAGGTGGTTGAAGTACTGCACGTAGCCGATCACGCCCTGCACGACCTCCACCGCCAGCAGGCCCGCGTAGAGGCGCCGCAGCCGCAGGTCGGCGGCCGTGACGAGCCCGGCGACGGTCAGCGCGACGAGCAGCCACACCGCCCACGCGTGCACCTTCGCCGTGGCCTCGAGCGGCAGGCCGCTGCGCTGCGCCGCACCGTCGCCGGCGTTCGGGCCGGCCCCGGTGACGATCACCCCGAGGAAGATCACGGCGATGCCGAGGAGGCCGATCGCGCGCCCCAGCGTGATGCGGCGTCCGTCGGCGACGACCGGGGGAATGCGGAAGGCGAGGTGCACGAGCTCGACGCACCACCAGATCAGCAGGACGGACGCCACCAGGTGCAGCCCGACCACCCACGGGTTCAACTGCAGCCGCACCGAGATGCCCCCGATGACCGCCTGGGCGATGATGCCCAGGCCGACGTAGACGGTGAGCCGGACGGCGCGGCGGTCGAGGCGTCCGGCACGCACGTGGCGCACGGCGCTCAAGAAGGTGCCGATCGCCACGGCGATCAGCACGAACGTCAGCAGGCGGTTGCCGAACTCGATCAGGCCGTGGACGCCCGACTCGGCGACCGGGGTGTACGAGTCGGGGGTGCAGCGCGGCCACGTCGAGCAGCCGAGGCCCGACTTCGTGAGCCGGACGAGCGACCCCGTCCAGACGATCACGATGTTCGCGATCAGGGACGCCACCGCCCAGCGGCGAAGCGCCCGCGGCGAGCTCAGGAGGTCCATCGGAAGGCCTTTCGTGCGACGAGCCAGAACACGGACGCCCAGGCGGCCAGGACGCCGACGGGCCACAGCGGGGCCCCTCCGGACGCCCACGCGCGCAGCAGCTCGCCGAGCGCGCCGCTGGGCAGGGCCGCGAGCGCCGGGCGCAGGGCCGCCGGGTAGGCCGACACCGGGATCACCAGCGCGCCGCCGGCCGCGACGGCGAGGTAGATGAGGTTCGCGACGGCGAGCGTCGCCTCGGCGCGGAGGCGTCCGGCCAGGGCCAGCGCGGCGCCGGCGAACGCGACCAGGCCGAGCGCGGCGCCGACGAGCGCGAGCAGCGAGCCGAGCGGCCCGGGCGTCGGACGCCAGCCCAGCGCGACCGCCACGACGGCGATCACGACCAACTGAGCCCCCGCGATGGACGCCGTGGCGAGCGCCTTGCCGGCCACCAGGTCCCCGCGCGACAGGGGCGTCGCGGCCAGGCGTTCGAACACGCCGTAGCGGCGCTCGAAGCCGGTGTTGATCGCGAGCGAGGTGAACGACGTCGACCACACGGCCAGCGCGAGCACCGACGCCGGGAACGTGGCCGGGTCGAGCCCGAGGCGTCCGCCGAAGGCCAGGCCGGCCACCAGCAGCGCGATCGGGATGACCAGGGCGAGCAGCAATTGCTCGCCGTTGCGCAGCAGCAGGGACGCCTCCAGCCGCGCGTGCCGCAGCACACGCCGGCCGCGGGGGGCGGCCACGGCGTCCGGGACGAAGGAGAGGCTCACGCGGCACCTCCGCGGGTGTGGGCGAGGAACACGTCCTCCAACGAGCCGGAGCGCGTGAGCTCCGGCACCGAGCCGTCGAGGACGATGCGGCCGGCGTCCATCATCCACACGTGGTCGGCGAGCTTCTCCGCCTCGTCCATCGCGTGGGTGGTCAGCAGGACGGCGACGCCGTCGGCGGCCAGGGACGCGATGAGCTGCCAGACCCGGTGCCGCACGTGCGGGTCGAGCCCGGCGGTGGGCTCGTCGAGGAAGACCAGCGCTGGACGCCCGACGAGGGCGCCCGCGAGGTTCACCAGTTGCTTCTGCCCGCCCGACAGGCGCCGGTAGGGGGTCGAGGCGAAGTCGCCGAGCCCGAGCGCCTCCACCAGGCCCGCGACGGGCTGGGGGCGGGCGTAGAGCGAGGCCAGGTAGGCGAGCAGCTCCGCCGGCCGGACGCCCGACCACGCGCCCGTCGACTGGGGCATCAGCCCGACGCGCGCCGCGACGCCGGGCTCGCCGGGCGAGCCCCCCAGGACGCGGACGCGCCCGGACGCCGGACGCAGCAGCCCCGTGCAACAGCGGATCGTGGTCGTCTTGCCGGCCCCGTTGGGCCCGAGCAGGGCGGTGACGCGGCCGGGGGCGGCGGTGAAGGAGAGGTCGTCGAGGATGCGGCGGCCGCCGAGGTCGACGGTGACCGACTCACACGACAGAGACGGTTCGGGCACCCGGCCAGTCTAGGTGTGCTGGCCGGGTGCCCGAGGTCTGCACGCGCCCGTGGACGCGTTGGTGCGGTGACTAGCGGAGGGAGTCCTCCGTCACGGCGCCGGGATGGGGAATCGCGGAGTCGTCCCCGGACGCCGCGGCCGGCGTCGCGTAGCCCGGCCCGTCGCCGAGGCCGTCGTCGGGCCCGCCCGCGAAGTCGCCGGCGGTGAGCATCCGCTGGTCGATCCGCATCTGGTAGAACGACCGCCACACGAAGAACATCGAGGCCAGGAAGAACACCAGGGCCAGCACGTGCACGAGCGTGGCGTTGCCGCTCGCCGTCAGCGAGACGGCGAGTTCGACCGCCAGCAGGCCGAACAGGGTCGTGAACTTGATGACCGGGTTCAGGGCCACCGAGCTCGTGTCCTTGTACGGGTCGCCGACCGTGTCGCCGACGATGGACGCGTCGTGCAGTTCGGTGCCCTTGGCGTCCAGGTCGACCTCGACGATCTTCTTCGCGTTGTCCCACGCGCCGCCGGCGTTCGCCATGAAGATCGCCTGGTAGAGGCCGAACAGCGCGATCGAGATCAGGTAGCCGATGAAGAAGTACGGCTCCACGAACGCGAAGCTCAGCGTGGCGAAGAAGATGCCCAGGAAGATGTTGAGCATGCCGCGCTGCGCGTACTGCGTGCAGATCTCCACGACCCGGCGGCTGTCGGCCACCGACGCCTTCGTGGCCCCCATGTCGAGCTTGATGTTGTCCTTGATGAACTCCACCGCGCGGAACGAGCCCGTCGTCACGGCCTGCATCGAGGCGCCCGTGAACCAGTAGATGATCGCGCCGCCGGTGATGAGGCCGAGCAGGAACGGCGCGTGCAGCAGCGACAGGTTCGCGATCGCGGCCTGGTCGGTGAGCCCGGCCGTCAGGCCGACGATGATCGAGAAGATCATCGTCGTCGCGCCGACGACCGCCGTGCCGATGAGCACGGGCTTGGCGGTCGCCTTGAACGTGTTGCCGGCGCCGTCGTTCTCCTCCAGGAGGCGCTTCGCGCGATCCCAGTTCACGTCGAAGCCGTTGTCGCGGCGGATCTCGTCGTCGACGCCCTCGAGCTCCTCGATCGTGGAGAGCTCGTAGACCGACTGCGCGTTGTCGGTGACCGGGCCGTAGGAGTCGACCGCGATCGTCACCGGGCCCATGCCCAGGAAGCCGAACGCGACCAGGCCGAACGCGAACACGGCCGGGGCGACCATCATCGCGCCGAGGCCGAGCGTCGAGATGAAGTACGCCACCCCCATGAGGCCGATGATCGCCAGGCCCAGCCAGTAGGCGCTGAAGTTGCCCGCGACCAGGCCGGAGAGGATGTCGAGGGACGCCCCGCCCTGGTTGGCCGACTTCACGACCTCCTCGACGTGCCGGCTCTTCACCGACGTGAAGACCTTCACGAGCTCGGGGATCAACGCGCCGGCCAGCGTGCCGCACGAGATGATCGTGGCGAGCTTCCACCAGAGGCTGTCGCCGCCGTCGACCGCGAGGATCGTCGCGTTGGACGGGCCGATCAGGAAGTACGAGGTGAGGTAGGACAGGGCGATCGAGGTGAGCGAGGTGATCCACACCAGGTTGGTGAGCGGACGCTCGAAGTCCATCTCGTCGGCGTCCGCGTAGCGCGCCTTGGTGATGGCCGCGTTGGCCCCGTAGGAGAGGCCGGACGCGATGACCATGATCGCGCGGATGAAGAAGATCCAGACCAGCAGCGTCGACTGCAGGACGGGGTTGGTGGCCGGCACGGCCAGCATCACGAACGTGACCAGGGCCACGCCGGTGACGCCGTAGGTCTCGAAGCCGTCGGCCGACGGGCCGACCGAGTCGCCCGCGTTGTCGCCGGTGCAGTCGGCGATGACGCCGGGGTTGCGGGCGTCGTCCTCCTTGATCTTGAAGACGATCTTCATGAGGTCGGAGCCGACGTCGGCGATCTTGGTGAAGATGCCGCCGGCGATGCGCAGGGCGGAGGCGCCGAGGCTCTCGCCGATCGCGAACCCGATGAAGCACGAGCCGGCGATCTCGCCGGGCAGGAACAGCAGGATCACCAGCATCATGAAGAGCTCGACCGAGATCAGCATCATGCCGACGCTCATGCCCGAGCGCATCGGGATGTCGTGGCACGCGTACGGCTTGCCGCGCAGCGAGGCGAACGCCGTGCGGCTGTTCGCGAACGTGTTCACCCGGATGCCGTACCAGGCGATCGCGTAGCTGCCGGCCATGCCGATCAGGGAGAACGCCAAGATGATGAAGACCTGCCCCCAGCCGGAGCCGGCGAGGAACTTGAAGTAGACGAAGATGACCGTGCCGATGAAGACCCACAGCAGCAGCAGGAACTTGCCCTGCTGCTCCAGATACGCCTTACACGTCTCGTAGATGAGTTCGGAGATCTCCCGCATGGACGCGTGCACCGGCAGCCGCTTCAGCTGCAGGTAGGTCGCCAGGCCGAAGATCAGGCCGGCCGCGCACACGATGAGGCCGAGCAGAAGCAGGACGCGGCCGCTGACGGCCCCGTTGAAGAACATCGCGTCGCCGAGGTTCGGCAGGTGGATGTTCGCCTCGCCGCCCCCGTGCCCGGACGCCGGGGTGGCGGGAGTACCGGAGCAGGCCGCCAAGGGGATGGCCGATGCTGCCGCGAGGAATGCCTTGACCCGGCCGCGCATCCGTGCGGGCGCCCGATCGGCGATGGGTTGCTGCGTTGTCACTGTTCGTCCTTGATAGGAGTGCTTGAGACGGCCCTGGTTCGGCGCTTCCGCGGCTGAGCCCAGAGTCGGCTTCACGATAAACGCCGAGGGGTGTTCGCCACCCTCGCATCGCGATCCTGAGACTGTCTTGACCACGAGTAGTTCGGTCTTCATCCAACGCGCGCTCGCGGGCCGGCGCGGTCGCCCGCACGCGCGGGGTCGCGAGCGCGCGCCGGGCGCCGCGGGCGTCCGTCGGCCGCCCAGCAGGCGGACGCCGTTGCGTGGCTCCGTCTTTTTCGCAAGAATGTCGTTGTGAAAAACGTGGACGAGTTGGCCCCTCGGAGCGTTGAGGCGCTCACCGAGGACGCGTCCACGCGCGAGCGGGTCGTGCGCTCCGTCTTGGAGCACGGGCCGTCGACGGCGGCGGAGCTCGCGGAGCGGCTCGGGCTGACGCCCGCGGCCGTCCGGCGTCACCTCGGCGTCCTGGTCGGCATCGGCCACCTCCTCACCCGCGAGCAGCGGGTGTATGGGCAGCGGGGGCGCGGGCGTCCGGCGAAGGTCTTCGTCTTGACGGACGCCGGCCGCGAAGAGTTCCACAAGTCCTACGACCAGTTGGCCGTGAAGTCGCTGGCGTTCCTGGCGGAGCGCAGCGGGCCCGACGCGGTCGCCGAGTTCGCCGACACCGTGATGGCGGAACTCGAGACCCGGTTCGAGCAGGTGGGGGAATACCCCACGCAGGCCGACGCGTTGGTCGAGGTATTGACGGCCGAAGGGTACGTCGCCTCGTTGCGGCCGGTGCCTTCCGGACGCCAGCTGTGCCAGTTCCACTGCCCGGTCGCCCACGTGGCCCGGGAGTTCCCCGAGCTGTGCGCCGCCGAGACGCGGGTGTTCGCCCGGGTGCTCGGCTCGCACGTGCAACGGCTCGCCACCATCGCCCATGGTGACGGGGTGTGCACCACGCACATCCCGCACAAGGTCGGAAAGGATCAAACATGACGCAGACCCAGGCACCCGGCACCGGGTCGACCCAGGACGAGCACCTCGAGGCACTCGGCAACTACCGCTTCGGGTGGCACGACAGCGACGTCGCGGGCGCGAGCGCCCAGCGCGGCCTGAACGAGGCCGTCGTCCGCGACATCTCCGCCCTCAAGAGCGAGCCGGAGTGGATGCTCGAGCGCCGCCTGAAGGGCCTGAAGCTCTTCGGCCGCAAGCCGCTGCCCACGTGGGGCGCCGACCTGTCGGACATCGACTTCGACAACATCAAGTACTTCGTGCGCTCGACCGAGCAGCAGGCCGCCTCGTGGGAGGAACTGCCGGAGGACATCAAGAACACCTACGACCGCCTCGGCATCCCCGAGGCCGAGAAGCAGCGCCTCGTGGCGGGCGTCGCGGCCCAGTACGAGTCCGAGGTGGTCTACCACAAGATCAACGAGGAGCTGGAGCGACAGGGCGTCATCTTCCTCGACACGGACACGGGCCTGAAGGAGCACCCTGAGATCTTCGAGGAGTACTTCGGCTCGGTGATCCCGGTCGGCGACAACAAGTTCGCGTCGCTGAACACGGCGGTCTGGTCGGGCGGCTCGTTCATCTACGTGCCGAAGGGCGTCCACGTGACGATCCCGCTGCAGGCCTACTTCCGCATCAACACCGAGAACATGGGCCAGTTCGAGCGGACGCTGATCATCGCCGACGAGGATTCGTACGTCCACTACGTCGAGGGCTGCACGGCCCCGATCTACAAGTCTGACTCGCTGCACTCCGCGGTCGTGGAGATCGTGGTGAAGAAGAACGCCCGCGTCCGGTACACGACGATCCAGAACTGGTCGAACAACGTGTACAACCTGGTCACCAAGCGCGCCACCTGCGAGGAGGGCGCGACGATGGAGTGGGTCGACGGCAACATCGGCTCGAAGGTCACCATGAAGTACCCGGCCGTCTGGCTGCTCGGCGAGCACGCGAAGGGCGAGACGCTCTCGATCGCGTTCGCCGGCGAGGGCCAGCATCAGGACACCGGCTCGAAGATGGTGCACGCCGCGCCGCACACGTCGAGCTCGATCATCTCGAAGTCCGTCGCGCGGAGCGGCGGGCGGGCGTCCTACCGCGGCCTCGTCCACGTGAACGAGGGGGCGTCGCATTCGGCGTCCAGCGTGAAGTGCGACGCGCTGCTGGTGGACAACGTCAGCCGGTCCGACACGTACCCGTACGTGGACGTCCGGGAGGACGACGTGAGCATGGCCCACGAGGCCACCGTGTCGAAGGTGAGCGACGACCAGCTCTTCTACCTGATGAGCCGCGGCATGGGGGAGGACGAGGCCATGGCGATGATCGTGCGCGGCTTCGTCGAGCCCATCGCCCGCGAGCTGCCGATGGAGTACGCGCTGGAGCTGAACCGCCTCATCGAGCTGCAGATGGAAGGCGCGGTCGGCTGAGTTGAGCACGGAGATCCTGGACAGAGAAGAGAAGATGAGCACGAACGTCGCCGAGGCCGCCGAAGCGGTCGAGTCGCACCTGCACCCCACGCCCTCCTGGTCGGTGGACGATCACCCGACGCCGACCGGGCTGGAGGAGATCTGGCGCTTCACCCCGCTGCACCGCATGAAGGCCCTGCTGGGCGGCGAGCCCACGGGAGACCGCCTGGCGTGGGAGCAGTCGATCCCCGAGGGAGTCTCGGTGTCCACGATCGACGAGGACGCCGCGCGCGGCCTGGCCGTCGAGGCGCCGGTGGACCGGGTCTCGTCGCTGGCCGCGGCGAACGCGACCGGCGGAGCCGTCCTGGTCGACATCCCGGCGAACGCGGAGATCACCGAGCCGGTGTCCCTGACCCTCACGGGCCAGGGGGGCACGGTGTTCGGCCATACGCTGGTGCAGGTGGGGGCGAACGCCCGCGCGACGATCGTCATCCGGCACGAGGGGTCCGCCGCCTACGCCGGCAAGATGGACATCCGGGTCGGCGACGGCGCGGCGATCAACTTCGTGAGCGTCCAGGACTGGGCGGATGACGCGGTGCACGGCGGGCAGACCTCCTTCCTCGTCGGCCGGGACGCCGAGGTGCGGACCGTGACGGTGAGCCTGGGCGGCGACGTCGTCCGGCTGGCGGAGACGGCGCGCTTCGCCGGCCCCGGCGGGTCGCTGGAGCAGTTCGGCCTCTACTTCGTGGACGCCGGGCAGCACATCGAGCATCGGCTGTTCGTCGACCACAACACCCCGAAGACGAAGAGCAACGTCGACTACCGCGGCGCCCTGCAGGGCGAGAACGCCCACTCGGTGTGGGTCGGCGACGTGCTGATCCGCAAGGCGGCCGAGGGCATCGAGACGTACGAGGCCAACAAGAACCTCGTGCTGACCGACGGCTGCCAGGCCGACTCGGTGCCGAACCTCGAGATCCAGACCGGCGAGATCGTCGGCGCGGGCCACAGCTCGACGACCGGCCGCTTCGACGACGAGCAGCTCTTCTACCTCACGTCGCGAGGCATCGACCCCGTCGAGGCGAAGCGCCTGGTGGTGCACGGGTTCTTCACCGACATCATCCGTCGCGTCGGCGTCCCCGAGCTGGAGGAGAAGCTGACCCAAGACATCGAGGCGGAGCTCGCCGCGACCGTCGGCAAGGGCGACGCATGAGCTACGCGAAGGCGTGCGCGGCGTCCGAACTGGAGTTGGACAAGCCGTTCTCGGTGGACGTGAACGGCACGCTCGTCGCGATCGTCCAGACCGAGGACGGGCTGTTCGCGATCTACGACGAGTGCAGCCACGCGCGCGTGATGCTGAGCCTCGGCGAGGTGGAGAGCGACACGCTCGAGTGCTTCGCCCACGGGTCGCGCTTCGACCTCGCGTCGGGCTACCCGCTCGACCTGCCGGCCACGCGGCCGGTCCCCGTCTACCCCGTCAAGATCGAGGGTGACGACGTGCTCGTCGACCTCGACAACCCGATCGAAACTCAGGAGCCGTAAGCAATGTCCCTCGTCATCAACGACCTGCACGTCGACGTCGAGACCGAATCCGGTCCGAAGCAGATCCTCAAGGGCGTGAACCTCACCATCGACCAGGGCGAGGTGCACGCGATCATGGGTCCGAACGGGTCGGGCAAGTCGACGTTGGCCTACAGCCTCGCGGGTCACCCGAAGTACACCATCACGTCCGGCACCGTCACGCTCGACGGCGTCGAACTGCAGGACCTCACGGTCGACGAGCGCGCTCGCGCGGGCCTGTTCCTCGCGATGCAGTACCCGGTCGAGGTGCCGGGCGTCTCCGTCGCGAACTTCCTGCGCTCGGCGAAGACCGCGCTGACCGGCGAGGCCCCCAAGGTGCGCACCTGGGTGAAGGACGTGAATGCGGCGCTGTCGAACCTGCAGCTCGATTCGTCCTTCGCGCAGCGCTCGCTGAACGAGGGGTTCTCCGGCGGCGAGAAGAAGCGCAACGAGATCGCGCAGCTCGAGCTGCTGAACCCGAAGTACGCCGTGTTGGACGAGACCGACTCCGGCCTCGACATCGACGCGCTGCGCATCGTGGCCGACGGTGTGAACCGCTACATGGACCAGCGCGACCGCGGCGTCGTGCTGATCACCCACTACACGCGCATCCTGCGCTACATCAAGCCCGACCAGGTGCACGTGTTCGTCGACGGCCGCATCGTGGCCGACGGCGGCCCCGAGCTGGGCGAGCAGCTCGAGGTCGAGGGCTACGACCGCTTCGTGAGCGCGGCGAAGGCCGATGCCTGATACCCAGGTGAAGGCTCCGGTCAGCCGGGACGCGTTCCGGCTGGCCGACCGGGTGCGCCCCGATTTCCCGATCTTCGAGCGGACGGTCGGGGACTATCCGCTGTCCTACCTCGACTCGGGCAACACCTCGCAGAAGCCCCGGGTCGTCGTGGACGCCGTCGCCGACCACTACCTGCACCACAACGCGAACGTGGCCCGCGCCATGCACCTGCTGGGCGGGGAGGCCACGGCCGCCTTCGAGGGGGCGCGGGCGAAGGTCGCGGCGTTCGTGGGGGCGCGTCCCGAAGAGATCGTGTTCGCCAAGAACGCCTCCGAGGCGCTCAACCTGTGCGCGCACACGCTCGGCGAGCACCTCCGCCTGGGCCCGGGCGACGAGGTGGTGATCTCCGAGATGGAGCACCACTCCAACATCGTCCCCTGGCAGTTGCTGTGCGAGCGCACCGGGGCGACGCTGCGCTGGTTCGGCGTCACGGACGAGGGGCGGCTCGACCTCGAGCGCGCCGACGCCGAGGGCCTCCTCAACGAGCGGACGCGCGTCGTCTCGACCGCGTGGGTGAGCAACGTGCTGGGCACGGTGAACCCGCTGCCCGAGATCGCGCGCCGTGCGCACGCCGTCGGGGCGATCGTGATCGCGGACGGCTCGCAGGGCATCCCACAGCTGCCGACCGACGTGGCGTCCCTCGGCGTCGACCTGCTCGCGTTCACCGGCCACAAGATGGTGGGGCCGACCGGCATCGGCGTCCTGTGGGGCCGCTACGACCTGCTCGAGCAGTTGCCGCCGTTCCTCGGCGGCGGCGAGATGATCGAGGTCGTCACGATGGAGAAGTCGACGTTCGCGCGTCCTCCGGCCCGGTTCGAGGCCGGGACACCGCCGATCGCTCAGGCGGTCGGGCTCGGCGCCGCGGTGGACTACCTGACCGAGGTCGGGATGGAGAACGTCGCCGCCCACGAGCACGCGATCACGGCCCTGATGCTGGAGCGCCTGCGCGAGATCGACGGCGTCCGGATCCTCGGGCCGGCGGAGCCGGTCGACAGGGGCGGCGCGGTGTCGTTCACGCTGACCGCGGCCGGCGGGCTCGAGGTGCACCCGCACGACATCATGCAGTTCCTCGACAGCCGGGGCGTCGCCGTGCGCGGCGGACACCACTGCGCGAGGCCGCTGCACCGGCGGTTCGGGATCCAGAGCTCGACGCGGGCGTCCGCGTACCTGTACACGACGCCCGACGAGGTGGACGCCCTCGTCGCCGCCCTGATCTACACGCGCGACTTCTTCGGAGGGAAGCGATGAGCGTCGAACAGATGTACCAGGAGATCATCCTCGACCACTACCGGGAGAAGCATCACGCGGGGCTCCGCGACCCGTTCGAGGCCGAGGTGACCCACGTGAACCCGTCGTGCGGCGACGAGATCATGCTGCGCGTCCATCTGGACGGCGACGTGGTCACCGACGTGAGCTACGACGCCGTGGGGTGCTCGATCTCGCAGGCGTCCACGTCCGTGATGACCGACCTGGTCATCGGCAAGAGCGTCGCCGACGGGCTCGAGCTCTTCGACGATTTCCAAGAAATGATGCACTCGCAAGGGGAGATGGAGCCTGACGAGGACGTCCTCGAGGACGGTATCGCCTTCGTCGGCGTCGCCAAGTTCCCCGCCCGCGTGAAGTGCGCGATGTTGGGCTGGTCGGCGTGGAAGGACGCCGTCGCCCAGGCTGTCAGCAAGGAGGAGGCCTCATGACCGAGCAGCACACGACCGAGCGAACCACGACCGAACAGGCTGCGGCGACGGGCGATCCCCGTCCGTCGGACCTCGTCCGCGACGAACTTCCGGACGCCTCCGCGGACAGCTTCCGGCCGTCGATCGAGGACCTGGAGGAGGCGATGCGCGACGTCGTCGACCCCGAGTTGATGGTGAACGTCGTCGACCTGGGCCTCGTCTACGGCATCTCGCTCGACGACGACAACAACGCGACGGTCGACATGACCCTCACGTCGCCGACCTGCCCGCTGACCGACCGGCTGGAGTACGACACCCAGTTGGCGATGGAGGGGCTGGTCAACTCGGTGACGATCAACTGGGTGTGGCTGCCGCCGTGGACGCTGGACAAGATCACCGAGGATGGCCGCGAGCAACTGCGCGCCATCGGCTTCAGCATCTGACGCCGGTCGCGCGCCGGCCTACCCGCCGCGCGATTCCGATCGGGGACGCCTCAGGCGTCCCCGATGCGCGTTAAGGCGTCCGCGGGCTCGTCCAGGACGCCGCCGCTCAGCCCGAGGCTGGTGACCAGTTCGACGGACTCGCGGTAGCTGGCGCGGGCGTCCGCGAGGCGTCCGAGGCGTTCGAGGGCCCGGCCCCGCTTGGTGAGCAGCCGCGCCCGGTCGAACGGCAGCCGCTGGTCGATCGCGCGCTCGATCGCGGCCTCGAAGAACGACAGGGCCTCCTCCTCGCGGCCCTCGTCGCACAGGGCGATCTCGCCCTGGAGCTGGATCACCTGCAGGTGCAGGAACGGGTCGCGCTCGGTGTCGCCGACCGTCGCCTTCGCCTGGGCGAGCGTCGCCTCCGCGAGCGGGATGTTGCCCGACCGCGCCGCCCACAGGGCTTTGGTGAGCAGGAACGGGGCGAGCGCGCGGCTCGGCTCGAGGGCGTTCGGGATGCGCGAGTACTCCTCGATGAGTTCGTCCACGCGCTCGGGGCGGGCGGCGTCCGCCTCGGTGTTGATGAGGTTCACCAGGGCGAGCAGGCCGGGGATCGGGACGGTGCCGTCGCTGGACGCCTCGGCCGCCCGGCGGTAGTGGCGTTCGGCGTCGTCGGGCCGCATCCGGATGTCGGCGAGGATGCCCAGGCTGAGGTGCACCGACGCGTGCTCGTAGCGTTGGCCGGGGTCGATGCGGGCGAGGGCGTCGGTGAGCGTCTGCTCGGCCAACTCGTACTCCCCGGCGTACGTGTGCGCGAGCCCGGACGCGTTGAGGGCGGCCACGAGCAGGTCGCCCCGACCGATCTGTTCGCCGATCGCGACGGCGCGGTCCAGCAGGGCGCGCCCGCGCGACACCTCGCCGCGGCGGGCCTCGTAGTTGCCGATGCGCAGCGCGAGGGACGCCTCCGCGACAGGATCCCCGGACTGCTCGGCGAGCTCCAGGACGGCCGTGGCCAGCGGCGAGATCGGCAATCGGAACTCGTCGGCCGCCCACAGCGAGCGTTCGGTGATGGCGAGCAGCGCGGCGGTCTGGCCGTCCATGATGCCGTCGACGGCGACGGCGAAGATCGTGTCCTCGTCGTCGCCGACGCGGCGCCACGCCTCGTGCCGCTCGACCTCGAGCGCGAGGCGCGGGACGTCGTCGGGCCAGGGCAGGAAGATCGCGTCGTGGCTCTCGATGGCCTGGTCGAGCAGCGCCAGGAAGTAGCCGAACACGCGGGCGCGGAGCGCGC
Organism: Nigerium sp.; assembly: GCF_039811905.1. NCBI lineage: Bacteria > Bacillati > Actinomycetota > Actinomycetes > Propionibacteriales > Propionibacteriaceae > Nigerium > Nigerium sp. The sequence goes on from NZ_JBDHZL010000002.1 coordinate 89,379, forward strand.
GGATGGTCTCCGGATCCTCCTCGGCGTGCAGCCGCTCGCGGGCCAGCGCGGCGACGATGTCGTGGCGGGCCCAGTGCTCGGCGTCGAGCGTGGTCAGCAGGCTGCTCTGGGCCAGCGTCTCGAGCTCGCGCCGGCTGGAGACGCGGGAGGCGTCCGTCATCGCGGCGACCGTGTCGAGGCTGATCCGCGGCCCGGCGAGCACGCCGAGGGCGCGGAAGAACCGCTGGGTCCGCGGCTCGAGGCTGAGGTACGACCAGCTCACGACGCCCCGGACGCCGCCCCCCGAGCCGCCCGCGTCGAACACGTCGAGCAGCGGGTCGCCGTGGTCGACCTCCTCGATCAGGGCGTCGAGCGAGCCGAGGACGCTGGAGCGCTCGCGCGCCACCTGGAGCGCGAGGGGGTGGCCGGCGCACAGGTCGAGCACGGCCTCGATCTGGTCGGGCGCGTAGCCGAGCCCGGTGAACAGCTCGCCGGCGTCCTCGTCGGGCAGCGGCTCGATCGAGAGGCGGGCCGCGCCGTGCTGCACGATGAGCCCGTGCAGGGCGTCGCGGCTCGACACGATGATGTCGCTGGGCCCGGCGTCCGGCAGCAGCACTTCGATCTGCTGGTCGCTGCGCGCGTTGTCGAGGATCAGCAGGCACCGCTTGCCGGCGAGCACCGATCGGTAGATGTCGCCGAGGTCTTCGGGGTCGCTGGGCAGGCCGGTCGGATCGTGCCCGAGCGCGGTCAGCAGCCGCGGGAGCATGCGCTGGCCCTCCACCGGATCCTGCCCGGAGAAGCCACGGAGGTCGACGTACAGCGTCCCGTCGGGGTAGGCGTCCGAGTGGCGGGCCGCCCAGTGGGCGACCAGCGTCGTCTTGCCGATGCCGCCCGCGCCGACCACGGCCACGAGGCGGCCCAAGCCGTCGTCGGAGGCCAGGTTGGCGTCCAGCGCGCGCAACTCGGCGCGCCGCCCCACGAAGCTCGCGCTGAGCGGCGGTAGTTGCCGGGGGACGCCGGGGCGCGGAGTCGTGGTCGGGGCCGCCGGGGCGTCCGGCCGGGGTGGCTCCGGACGCCGGGCGAGGCCGGCGTCCAGCCCCTCCAGCGCGCTGAGCCAGTTGAGGATCTCCGCGCGTTCGCAGCCCAGGTAGGACAGGATCGTGGACAGCGCGTCCCCCGGCGGCAGGACGCGGCCGCTGACGTAGACGTGCACGGTCGACCGCGGGATGCCGGTGCCGCGGGCGATGTCGTCGATGCTGACCCGCGCCTTGCCCGTGCCGAACGCCGCCGCCCGGCGGAGGTTGCTGAGTTCGGTGACGAATGCCTCGATCGACGCGATCCGCGAGGGGTCTCCCCGATGGGGGAGGGGGTTCGCGTATCGCGCCATGGCAACTCCCGAGTGAGCCGGACTGATCAACGAAAGCTTAACTGGAACGCGCGACGCGCGCCTTCATGGTGTCCAGACCGGGGGCGTGGGCGACGCCGAGCTCGCGCAGCAGCCAGAGGCTACGGCGGTAGGCGGCCAGCGCCTCGTCGGGCCGGCCCGAGGCGTCCAGGAGGTCGCCGAGCGCCTGGGTGAGCTCCGCCTCGGGGCGTCGAAGCGCGTTGCGGGAGGCCACGTCGATGCCCTCGCGGTAGGACGCCTCGGCCGCGTCCAGGTCTCCGCGGAGTTCGGCGAGGCGTCCGGCGAAGCGCAGGACGGACGAGCGCAGCGTCCGCGTGCTCCGGGCCGCGACCCGACGGGCGCGGCGTAGGGCGTCGTCGGCGGCGTCCAGCTCACCGGCGGCCATGTGGATGCGGGCGTCCAGAATGAGGGTGTAGCCGTAGAGCTCGTCGTCATCGTCGGGGAGGGCGTGGATGCGGCGGCTGCACGCGCGCGCGGCCTCGAGGTCGTCGCGCCGCAGGCACAGGACCCCGAGGGTGCCGAGCGCCATCACGCGCTCGGCGCTCGGGAGCTCGCGCTCCGTCTCGAGATCGAGGCCCTCGCGGAGCAGCCGCTCGGCCTCCGCGTCGTTGCCCGCGAAGGACGCCGCGCTGCCCTGGGCCCACAGCAGCCGGACGTGCAGGCTCGCGGGGATGTCGGGCGCGCTCACCGCCCCGCGCAGCACGCGCAGCGCCGGCAGGTAGTCGTTCGCCGCGATGAGCGCGACGCCGAGCTGGAGGCCGATCGCCGCGATCGCCAGGTGGTCTCCGGACGCCCGCGCCGAACCGAGGCAGTCGGGCAGGACGTCGGCGAACGTCGCGTATTCGTTGTGCTCGTCGGCCGCCGCGGCCGCCGCCTCGGCGAGCCGCCAGGCGTCGCGCGGGCGGTCGGAGAGCGCCTCCACCACGACGGACTCGACGGTGTCGGCGTCCTGGCTCAGCGTCTGCCAGGCCTCCGCGCGCTCGGCGCGCCCGGCGCTCGCCGCCGGGGCCGTGGACAGCACGAGCCGCTCGTGGTCGCGCACGGCGCGGCTCGCGGCGTCGGAGAAGAAGCCGAGCAGGCGTCCGCGGATCGCGGCGACCTCGGACGCCGGCTCCTCGGCCGCCAGTCGCTCGCGGGCGAACGCCGCGACGAGATCGTGCCGCGTCCAGGCGCCGGCGTCCGCGCGGGTCAGCAGGCTGCGCTCGACGAGGAACTCCAGCGCGCGGCGGGTCTGGCGCGCCGGCGTCCCGAGCGCCACGGACGCCGACTCCAGCCGCAGCGTCGGCCCCGGCAGCGCGCCCAGCCGGCGGAACGCGGCCCGGTGCTCGGCGGACAGGCCGCGGTACGACCAGTCCATGATTCCCCGGACGCCTCCGCGCGCCCCCGCCTGCAGCGTGTCGAGCGGCGCCTCGCCGCTGCGGATCTCCTCCAGCACCCCGAGCATCGACCCGGACGCCATCGCGCGGTCGCGCACGACCTCCAGCGCCAGCGGCAGGCCGCCGCACAGCCGCAGGACCGCGTCGAGGTCGTGCACGGAGGCGTCGATGCCACGCAGGAGGAGGGCGGCGTCCTCGTTCGGCAGGGGCCGGACGCGGACGCGCCCCATGCCGGTGCGCAGCGTCAGGGCCGTCATCTCGTTGCGGGACGCCACGATCACGTCGTGCCCGGTCATCACCGACAGCAGGGGTGAGACCTGAGGCGCGTCGGCGACGTTGTCGAGGACGATCAGCATCCGCCGCGTGGCCTTGTCGCGGAAGTGGGGGAGCAGGGCCTCCAGGTCGGTCGGGGTGCTCTCGGGCGCGACGCCGAGCGCGATCAGGAAGCGCGTGAGCGCGCGCTGCGGCTCGAGCGGCGGGTGGTCGGAGAAGCCGCGCATGTCGGCGTAGAGGACGCCGCCGGGGTAGTCGTCGGCGTGGGTGCGCGCGTACTGGCCGACCAGGGCGGTCTTGCCGCTGCCGGCCGGGCCGGCCACCGCGACGCCGTGGGCCTCGGAGGCGAGGGCCTCCGCGATGGCGCGCATGTCGGCCTCCCGGCCGACGAACCGGCGTGGGGCGGGCGGCAGTTGGCGCGGCACCTGGGTGCGGGGCGTGGGGGAGTCGCCGCGGGCGGAGACGCGCTCGAGGGCGTCCTGCCAGGCGCGGCGATCCTGCGGGGTGGCGCCCATGGTGGCGACGAGGGCGTCCAGGGCGTCCGGCGGGGGCAGCGAGCGCCCGCTGATGTACACGTGCACCGTGGAGCGGGGGATCGAGGTCGCCTTGACGAGGTCGTCGATCGAGAGGCGGGACTTGCGCAGCCCCTCGGCGGCCTGGCGCCGGAGGGCGTCGAGGCCGGCGACGAGATCGTCCTTCGTGTCGATGCTGCGGGCATCGACACGCGCGTGGGCGTCCGTCATCTCGTCCTCACTAGGGGTTGTCCAGGTTCGTCCAAGAGTATCCAAATGAGGGTCCGACCCCCGGGAACCGGCACCATACTGGCGACTGGGACCAGAGCCCACGCGAGGGACTGGACACCAGGCCTCACAGCCAGCGTCGCCGTCTTCTGTCGGGGGGACAGAGCCGGTGCACGTGGGCGGTGCAGTTGCGCCGCAGCAAGCGACAGCCGTTTGGACACACGGCGGTCCGTGGGCCCCTCGCGTGGGTTCTTTTCTGTTCTCCGGCCCCGGTTCTCAGGCGTCGATTCTCAGGCCCCGTCGGGGCTGGACGCCGTGGGCGCCGGCTTCGCGGGTGCGGCCTCCCCGGCTGCGGGCGCGGGCGTCGCGCCGGCCTGCGGCCCCTCACCTCCCGACGCGCCGGCGGGCAGGCCGCGGGCGTCCACCTGGACGGATCCGGCCTCCTCCGGGTTGGCCTGCGAGGCGTCCGCGGCGATGAACGCGTTGAGCCAGCGGACGTCCGGATCGTGGTCGATCAGCAGCGCCTTGAACAGCAGGGTGGCGGGCAGGCCGAGCAGGGCGCCGAGCGGGCCGAGCACGTAGCCCCACACGAGCAGCGACAGGAACGAGACGGTCGCGGTGACGCCCACGGCGTCCCCGTTGAACTTGGGCTGGATGATCGACTGGACGACGAAGTTCACCACGCAGTACAGGATCGCGACGACCAGCGCGGTCGTCGGGCCCTGCGCGAGCAGGGCCATCAGCACCGGCGGGATGATGCCGAGCACGAACCCGACGTTCGGGATGTAGTTCGTGAGGAACGACAAGATGCCCCACACGAGCGCCAGCGGGACGCCCGCGACGACCAGGATGCCGACGTCGATGACCGCGACGATCAGGCCGAAGACCGACGTCACGATCCAGTACCGCCGCACCCCGAGCACGAAGTCGGCGAGGGCCACGCCGATCGTCGGCTGGTGCCGGGCGAGGGCGGCGAAGCGGGCCGGGAAGGTGTCGGCGTCGATCACCATCATGAACACGATCACGACGACGACGCCGATCACCGACACGAAGTTCGACAGCTGCCCGACCAGGCTTTGGAGGACGCCGGCGAAGCTCGACGGGTTCAACTGCTGCAACTGGGTGAGCAGTTGCTCCTCGGTGATGCCGAAGGACGCCAGCAGCGCGACCGATTCGGAGTACATGCGCTCGAAACTCTCGGTGTAGACGGGCAGTTCGCGCACGAGCGAACTGACGCCCCAGCCGAGCGAGAAGAAGAAGACGAGCAGGATCGCGAACACGACCACGCACAGCACGATCGTCGCCAGCAGCGACGGGACGCCGCGGCGCGTCAGGATCTGCCGCACCGGCCACGCGGCGACGAACAGGTTGATGGTCAGGAACAGCGGCGCGACGATGTCGTTCACCGTGCGGATGCCCTGGCCGATGACGAGCAGGGCGGCGACCGCCACCAGGACCATCGCGATGCGCGGCCAGCGGGAGGCGTGCTGGGGGGTGTCAGGCATGACGGCCAGCGTAGCCGCCTCCGGGGCGGCCCCCGGCGGGAGGCCCCCGGGCGCCCGGGTGAGCGTCGGACACCGCCGGCCGGGTACAGTGGCCCGTCGTGATTGTGGCGCGCGAGGTCGAGGTCCGGGTGGGAGCCCGGCTGCTGCTGTCCCCGGTGTCGTTCCAGATCGCCGCCGGCGACAAGGTCGGGCTGGTGGGGCGCAACGGCGCCGGCAAGACGACCCTGACCCGCATCCTGGCCGGCGAGGGCCTGCCGGCGTCCGGGTCGGTGCAGCGGACCGGGCATCTCGGCTACCTGCCGCAGGATCCGCGCACCGGCGATCTGCACGTGATCGCCCGCGACCGCATCCTGTCGGCGCGCGGGCTCGATCGCATCCTGCAGCGGCTGCGCACCTACGAACTGGCGATGGCGGACGCCGCCGGCGACGAGGCCCGGGAGCAGGCCATGACGTCGTACGCGCGGGCCGAGGCGGAGCTGGCGGCGGCGGGCGGTTATGCGGCCGAGTCGGAGGCGGCGCGCATCGCCGCGAACCTGGGCCTGCCCGACCGGGTGCTGACGCAGGAGATCCGGACGCTCTCGGGCGGCCAGCGCCGCCGCGTCGAACTGGCCCGCATCCTGTTCTCGGGGGCGGACACGCTGCTGCTCGACGAGCCGACGAACCACCTGGACGCCGACTCGATCGTCTGGCTCCGCAACTACCTGCAGACGTACGCCGGGGGCGTCCTGATGATCTCGCACGATTCGGGGCTGCTGGACGCGACGGTCAACAAGGTCTTTCACCTGGACGCCAACCGAGCCTGCCTGGACGTCTACGCGCTGGACTGGAAGAAGTACCTCGCCCAGCGGGAGACCGACGAGAAACGGCGCAAGCGCGAGCGTGCGAACGCCGAGCGCAAGGCGGCCCGGCTGCTGGAGCAGGCCGACAAGCTGCACGCGAAGGCGACCAAGGCGACGGCCGCCCAGAACATGGCACGTCGCGCCGAGAAGCTGCTCGCCGCGACCGAGGGGGAGCGGACGACGGACCGCGTGGCGAAGATCCGGTTCCCCGACCCGGCGCCCTGCGGCAAGGTGCCGCTGACCGCCGAGGGCTTGTCGAAGACGTACGGCTCGCTGGAGGTGTTCACCGGCGTCGACCTGGCGATCGACCGGGGGGCGAACGTGGTCGTGCTCGGGCTGAACGGCGCCGGCAAGACGACGCTGCTGCGGCTGCTCGGCGGCATCGAGGAGCCGGACACCGGCCGGGTGATCCCCGGCCACGGGCTGAAGCTCGGCTACTACGCGCAGGAGCACGAGACGCTCGACGTGACGCGGTCGGTGCTGGAGAACATGATGACGGCCTCGCCCGACCTCAACGAGACCGAGATGCGGAAGATCCTGGGGTCGTTCCTGTTCACCGGCGACGACGTCGAGAAGCCGGCGCGGGTGCTGTCGGGCGGCGAGAAGACGCGGCTCGCGCTGGCGATGCTCGTCGTGTCGGCGGCGAACGTGCTGCTGCTGGACGAGCCGACGAACAACCTGGACCCGGCGTCCCGGCAGGAGGTGCTGGGCGCGATCCGCACGTACGCGGGGGCGGTCGTGCTGGTGACTCACGACGAGGGGGCCGTGGAGGCGCTGCAGCCGGATCGCGTCCTGCTGCTACCCGACGGCGACGAGGATCTGTGGAGCCCCGAGTACGCCGAGCTGGTGTCCCTGGCGTAGTCGGCGGGGCGTGCCGGTGGGCCGACGAGCGGACCCGGCTACTCTGGGCGCGTGCCGATTCAGCTTGCCGCCGTCCTGTCCGCGCTCATCGTCGCGGTGGGGGTGTGCGGCATCGTCGTGCCCGTGCTGCCGGGCAGCCTCGCGATTCTCGTGGGCCTGCTGGTCTGGGCGCTGGCGTCCGGCACGACGGCGGGCTGGGTCGTGTTCGGCATCGGGGCCGCGTTCGTGATCGCGGGCGGCAGCGCCCAATACCTCATCACCGGACGCCGGCTGCGCGCGCAGGACATCCCGTCGCGCTCGGTGGTGATCGGCCTCGTCTGCGGGGTGGCCGGGCTGTTCGTGCTGCCGTTCCTCGGGCTGCCGATCGGGTTCGCCGTCGGGCTGCTGGCGTCCGAGTTCGCGCGGGTGAAAGACGTCCGGACGGCGGCGGGCACCAGTTGGTCGGCGCTGAAGTCGGTGGGGTTGGGCATGGTCGTCGAGCTCTCCTGCGCGCTCTGCGCGGCGGCGACGCTGCTCGTCGGCATCCTGGTGCGGCTGTTCGCCTAGTCGCGGGGCCACGTCGCGGACGCTCATCCCACCTCGACGACGTTTCCTGACCTCGCGCGTGCCACGGCACGCGCGAGGTCGGTTTTCGTCTGCGAGGTGGGGTTGAGGTCTGCCAGAGGGCGTCCGGTCGGTCAGAGCAGGCCGGTCGGCACGAACAACAGCCAGGCCAGCAGCGGGGCCACCAGCACGACGCCGCCGGCGTAGATCAGCAGGTCGCGGTAGATGGTCTTGGTGTCATCACCCTGGGCGTTGGCGATCATGAGGGCGCCGCCGAGATCGCAGCGTCCGACTACGAACCCGGGCGGTGCGTCCCACCTGGTGAATCTCAACATCTCGCCACAAGATCCGGGGTTTCCCCGGTATCTTGACGTCAAAGTGTCGGGGTTCTCCCGCCTTCATGACTCGGACAAGGGTGTGAACGGATAGACATGACGGATCAGCTCTCCACGCTGCGGGACAAGCGGCAGCAGGCATTGGCAGGCGGCGGACAGAAGCGCATCGACGCGCAGCACGCCAAGGGCAAGCTGACGGCGCGCGAACGTCTCGCGATTCTGCTCGACGAGGCGTCCTTCCAGGAGCTGGGTGCCCTGGCGACGCATCACAACACGGACTTCGGGATGGACAAGCACCGGTTCCCCGGCGACGGCATCATCACCGGCTTCGGCAAGATTCAGGGACGCCGCGTCGCGGTGTTCGCGCAGGACTTCACGGTGCTGGGCGGCTCGTTCTCCGAGGTGCAGTCGAACAAGATCTCGCGAATCCAGGACCTGGCGATCGAGGCGGGCATCCCGCTGATCGGCCTGAACGACTCGGGCGGCGCCCGCGTGCAGGAGGGCGTCCGGTCGCTGGCCGCCTACGGCGAGGTGTTCGTGCGCAACGTGAAGGCGTCCGGGGTCATCCCGCAGATCAGCCTGATCCTGGGCCCCTGCGCCGGCGGCGCGGTCTACAGCCCGGCGCTCACCGACGTCACGATCATGGTGAACCAGACCTCGAACATGTTCCTGACGGGGCCGGACATCATCAAGACCGTCACCGGCGAGTCCGTCTCCGCGGAGGATCTGGGCGGCGCCTGGATTCACAACTCCACCTCCGGCGTCGCCCAGGTGATGGCCGACTCCGAGCAACACGCCCTCAGCCTCACCAAGGCGCTGCTCAGCTACCTGCCGCAGAACAACACCGAGGATCCGCCGCCGCTGGAGCCCTACGACTCCGCCGATCGCATGGAGGAGGCGCTCAACTCGATCGTGCCGACTGACGACCGCATGGCGTACGACATGCGCGACGTGTTGTCGATGGTCTTCGACCACGACTCGATCTTCGAGCTGCACAAGGACTGGGCGCAGAACGCGCTGGTCGGCTTCGGACGCCTCGACGGCATGAGCGTCGGCTACATCGCCAACCAGCCGCTCGCGATGTCGGGGTGCCTCGACATCAACGCGTCCGACAAGATCGCCCGGCACATCACGCTGTGCGACCAGTTCAACATCCCGCTCGTGACGTTCGTGGATTGCCCCGGTTACCTGCCCGGCGTCGAGCAGGAGTACAACGGCGTCATCCGGCACGGCGCGAAGATCATCTACGCGTACTGCCAGGCGACGGTGCCGAAGGTGTCGATCGTGACGCGCAAGGCGTACGGCGGCTCCTACGTCGCGCTCAGCTCGCGCCAGATGAACAACGACGTCGCGTTCGCCTGGCCGTCGGCCCAGATCGCCGTCATGGGCGCCGAGGGCGCCGCGCGGCTGCTGAACCGTCGGGCCATCCAGGAGGCGGAGGATCCGGCGGCCGAGGAGGCCCGCTTCATCGCCGAGTACAAGGACAAGTTCTTCAACCCGTACCAGGCGGCCGACGTCGGCCAGATCGACGAGGTCATCGAGCCCTGGGAGACCCGGCCGCGCCTCATCCGCGCGTTCGAGGTGCTGCGCACCAAGGTGACGCAGACCATCCCCAAGAAGCACGGGCTCTTCCCGGTCTAGGAGTCGACGATGCCTGATTTCACGTGGGGCCTCATGATGATGGTCGTGGGCATGGGGGTCGTGTTCCTCCTGCTGTTCGTCCTCATGGGCATCCTGATGCTGATCGGACGCCTCGACCGGCAGCCGTCCGCGCCGGCGGTCGAGCCGGCGCCCGCGCCCGCACCCGCGGCGTCCGAGGAAGCCGGGGCGAAAGCCCCGGCCCAGCCCACCGTCCGCATGGTCACCGACGGCCTCTCCGAGGACGACGTGGCCGCGATCGCGATCGCCGTGATGACGCACGCCGAGAACCGGCGCCGGCAGGCCGGCCCGGAGACCCGCGCCCATGCGCCCGGCAGCCAGCTCTTCGCCAGCCGCTGGCTAGCGGTCGGCCGCGGGCACGAAACCCAACCCTTCACCCGGAAGTAAGAAGTCATGCGACGTTACACAATCTCTGTCAACGACACGACGAAGGTCATCGACGTCGAGGTGGTGGGGGCCAACCTGTTCCGCGTGCAGCTCGACGGACGCCTCATCGACGTCACGCTCGACGACCACCGCGACCTCGCCCACTCGGCGGTCACGCCCGGCATCACGCCGCGCGCTGCCCCGGCGGCGACGCGCCCCGAGCCGTCCTCGCCCGGCGTCCAGGCGCCTGCGGCCGCGGCGTCCCGGCCCGTCGCGACAGCGAGCCCAGCGGCGTCCCCGGCGCCCGCCGGCGCGTCACCGGCGGGTGGCGGCGGCGGTGGGCTGGCCAAGATGACGGCCCCCATGCCCGGTGAGATCCTGTCCGTCGACGTGGCCGTCGGCGCCTCGGTCTCCCGCGGGCAGTCGCTGATGGTGCTCGAGGCCATGAAGATGAAGAACGAGCTGAAGGCGCCGCGCGACGGCGTCGTCGCGGAGATCTACGTCTCGGCGGGGCAGTCGGTGAAGTTCGGCGAAACCCTCGTCCGGTTCGAGGAGTGACGTGAACCCCGACACAGTCCATTACCTGCTCCAGGGTCTCCAGAACGTCACCTGGCAGAGCTTGACGATGGTCGCGATCGGACTGCTGCTGGTCTGGCTCGCGGTCAAGAAGGAGTACGAGCCTCTCCTGCTGCTGCCGATCGGCGCCGGCGCGCTGCTCGCGAACCTGCCTCTCTCGCCGCTCGTCGGCGAGGAGGGCGCGCTCACGGTGCTCTACAACATGGGCGTCGCGAACGAGCTGTTCCCGCTGCTGATCTTCGTCGGCATCGGCGCGATGACGGACTTCGGGCCGCTGCTGGAGAACCCCAAGATGGTCCTCCTCGGCGCGGCCGGCCAGTTCGGCATCTTCCTCACGCTGCTGCTCGCGCTCGCCCTGGGCTTCACGCACAACCAGGCGGCGTCCATCGGCATCATCGGCGCGATCGACGGGCCGACGTCCATCTACGTGTCGAACAAGCTCGCGCCCGAGCTGGTCGCCCCGATCACCGTCGCGGCGTACAGCTACATGAGCCTCGTGCCGATCATCATGCCCCCGATCATGCGTCTCCTCACCTCGAAGAAGGAGCGCGCCATCCACATGCCGTACACGAGCCGGGAGATCTCGCAGCGCACGCGGATCCTGTTCCCGATCGTGGTGACGATCGTCGTCGGCACGCTCGTGCCGTTCGCGACGCCGCTCATCGGCATGCTGATGCTGGGCAACCTGATGCGCGAGTCGAAGGTCGTCGAGCGGCTGGTGGGGGCGTCCTCGAACGAGCTCGCCAACGTGGTCACGCTGTTCCTCGGCCTGGCCATCGGCTCGACCATGGTGGGGGCGCGGTTCCTGCAGCCGTCGACGCTGTTCATCCTGGTGCTGGGCCTGATCGCCTTCTGCCTCGACACCGCGATGGGCATCCTGTTCGGCAAGCTCATGAACGTCCTCTCCGGCGGCAAGTTCAACCCGCTGATCGGCGCGGCCGGCATCTCGGCTTTCCCGATGGCGGCGCGCGTCGTCCAGCAGGAGGCCCAGAAGGAGAACTTCGACAACTTCCTGCTCATGCACGCCATGGGCGCGAACGCGGCCGGGCAGGTCGCGTCCGTCGTCGCGGGCGGCGTCCTGCTGGCCCTCATGGGGGCGAGTTGAGCACCGAGAAGCTCCGCGAGGTCGTCGGCGAGATCGCCGGCGACCTCGTCGCTTTACGGCGCGCTCTGCACCGTGAGCCGGAGGTCGGCCTGGAGCTGCCGGCCACGCAGGCGAGAATCCTGGACGCCCTGGCCGGGCTGGGTTTGGAGGTCACCACCGGGCGCGGGCTGTCGTCCGTCGTCGCGGTGCTGCGGGGCGGGGCGCCGCCGAGGGGGGCGGCGTCCGATCGGCGGGTCGTGCTGCTGCGCGGCGACATGGACGCCCTGCCCGTGGCCGAGCAGACCGGGCTGGAGTTCGCCAGTACGAACGGCGCGATGCACGCGTGCGGGCACGACCTGCACGTCTCGCTGCTCGTCGGGGCCGCGCGGGCGCTCTGCGCGGTGCGCGACGAGCTGGCGGGCGACGTCGCCTTCATGTTCCAGCCGGGCGAGGAGGGCGACGGCGGCGCGGAGATCATGATCGAGGAGGGGCTGCTGGAGGCGGCCGGACGGCGTCCGGACGCGGCCTACGCGATCCACGTGTTCTCGGCGCTGGAGCCGTACGGCACGTTCGCGACGCGGCCGGGGCCGATGATGGCGGCGGCCGACGAGGTGGACGTCCGGATGATCGGGCGCGGCGGCCACGGGTCGGCGCCTCACCTGGCAGCCGACCCGGTGCCGGCGCTCGCCGACCTCGTGGGGCAGTGGCAGACGCACGTGGGACGGACCGTGGACATCTTCGACCCGGCCGTCGTCACGGTGGGGGCGATCCACGCCGGGGAGGCGCGCAACGTGATCCCGGAGTCGGGGGAGCTGAAGGCGACGGTCCGGACGTTCAGCCGGCAGCGGCGCGAGCGACTGTGGGCCGACCTGCCGCGGGTCGCGGAGGCGGTGGCGGCGGCGCACGGCGTCCGGGCGGAGGTCGTCCAGAAGGCCGGGTACCCGGTGACGGCGAACGATCCGGCGTCCACGGCCGACGTGCTGGCGGCCCTGCGCGAGACGTTCGGCGAGGGCCGCGTCGCCGAGTGGGCGCACCCGCTGACGGGCTCGGAGGACTTCTCCTACGTGCTCGAGCGCGTGCCCGGCACGTTCATCGGGCTGTCGGCCTGCCCGCCGGACGCCGACCCCGCCGAGGCGCCGTACAACCACAGCGCGTACGCGGTGTTCGACGACGGCGTGCTCGCCGACGGGGCGTTGTGCCTGGCCGAACTGGCCCGGCGGGCGCTGGCCTGACGGCCGCGCGGGCCCCTAGGACGCCCGCCCCACCAGCTCGGACGCCCCCGCGTACCCGGCCGCGAACGCGTACGCGCACAGGCGCAGGGCGTCGTCGGGGGGCAGGAAACGCTCGTGGTGCAGCCCGACCTGCACGCGCTCGGTGAGCCCGGCGACCGTGCCGGTGCCCGCGAACATCATCACCGACGGGACGACCTCGCAGTAGGCGGAGAAATCGTCCGACCCGCACGAGCGGAACGGACGCGGCGCCCGCGGGACGCCCGTGTGGTCGATCAGCGGGTCGATCGCGTGCACGAGGGCCGCGTCGTTCACCAGCATCGACCCGCCGGGCACGATCGACAACTCGGCGGTCGCGCCGCGGGCGGCGGCCGTCAGCTCGACGAGGCGGCGCAGGTCGTGGTGCAACTGCTCGCGGTCGCGGTCGTCGGTGGTGCGGATCGTGCCGGCCGCGTATGCCGTGCCGGCGATGACGTTGGGCGCGTTGCCGCCCTCGATGCGCCCGATCGACATGACCGTCGCGTGCGTCGGATCGATCGCCCGGGACGCCAACTCGTTCACCCCGACGATGATGCTCGCCAGGATGCCGATCGGGTCGATCGTGGTGTGCGGGTAGGCGCCGTGGCCCGGCTGGCCGTGCACGGTGACGTAGAACTCGTCGAACGCCGCGTTCACGGCCCCAGCGCCGGTCGAGATCACGCCCTCGACGACCCGCGGCTGCAGATGGACGCCGATCATCGCGCGCACCGACTCCTGCCCCAGGAGGCCGGCCTCGACGATGTCGATGGCGCCCGACGGGGAGATCTCCTCGCGCGGCTGGAAGATCGGCACCAGCCCCACGGGCAGGTCGAGCGCCCGGGCCGCGGTCAGCGTCGCCCACAGCGCGGCCATGTGGACGTCGTGGCCGCACGCGTGCATCACTCCGGGCCGCTCGGACGCCCACTCCACCCCGGTCCGCTCGACGATCGGCAGGGCGTCCATCTCGGCGCGCAACCCGACCGCGGGCCCGGCGGGCCCGAGGCGTCCGTACATGCCGGTGCCGGCCACGGGACGCCACGTCAGCCAGTCCAGCAGCGACTGCAGGGTGCCGCGCGTCGCGTCTTCTTCTCCGCCGAGCTCGGGACGCCGGTGCAGCGTTCTTCTCACCTCCTGCGCGTCGGGGAGGACGCGGTCGATTCCGGTGATGAGAAGGTCGAGCAGGTCGGTTGGTGAGGTCATGGCGCGCTCACTGTAGCGCGCCGCCGCCCCGCGACCGCTCAGGCGAGCATCTGAGACCGCAGCCAGGTCTCCGGCACCCCGAGCCCCTCGACGAGCACGGCCGCGTGCGGCCGGAGTTCACCGCAGAGCGCGTTGATCGCCGAGGTGACGGCCTTCGAGCGGGCCGGATCCATCCGCTGGTGTTCGAGGAACCAGGCCCGCCCCTCCTCGATCGTGGCCAGCGCGTACAGGTCGCAGAGCTTCTCCAGCATCTGCCGGGACGCCGCGTCGCGCGTCTGCTCGATGCCGGCCACGAACGCCTCCAGCACGAGCCGGTCGGTGTGGGCGCGGGCGGCGAACAGCATGTGCTCGCCGAGCTGGCTGATGGCCTCGGCGGATTCGGCGCGCGGCAGGCGTCCGGCGGCGCGCATGCGCTGGGCGAGCGACTCGACCGTGTGCCGCTCCCGCTCCTCGAACATCGCGACGTGCCAGCCGCGAGCGGCCAACAGGTCGCCGCCCGAGCGGCGCCGGGCGGTCGCGACGAGGCGATCGATGACCGGCCGCGCGGCCGTGCGCTCCATGATCGTGTCGCTCACGAACCGGGCGGTGGCCTGGGCGGTTCCCCACAGATCCATGTCGCCCCACGTGTTCTTGTACTCCAGCAGCAGGGCCTTGGCGACCAGCTCCATGAGCACCGTGTTGTCGCCCTCGAACGTGGCGAAGACGTCGACGTCCCCGCGCAGCAGCGTGAGCTGGTTCGCGGTCATGTAGCCGGCGCCGCCGCACGCCTCGCGGCAGGTCTGCACGGTGTCGTTGGCCCAGCGCGTCAGCAGCGCCTTCATGCCCGCGGCACGCGTCTCCAGCGCGCGGGCGCGCACGGCGTCGCGCGGCTCGGCCTCCATGACCCGCCCCAACTCGAGCGCCAGCTCGTTCACCGCGAAGCCGTAGGCGTACGCGCGGGCGAGGTTGGGCAGCAGCTTGCGCTGGTGGGTGAGGTAGTCGAGCAGCGGGATCTCCGCCCCCAGCCCCGGACGCCGGAACTGTCGCCGCCTCGTCGCGTACGTCGTCGCGATCGCGAGGGCCTTGCGCGTGGCCGAGCCCGCCGCCGCGCCGACGCAGATGCGGCCCCGCACCAGCGTGCCCAGCATCGTGAAGAACCGCGCGTTCGGGTTCGCGATCGGCGAGTGGTAGACGCCCTCGTCGTCGACGCCGCCGTAGCGGTCGAGCAGCATCCGCCGCGGCACGCGGACGTGGTCGAACGCGATCGTCCCGTTGTCGACGCCGAGCAGGCCGCCCTTGTGGCCCTGGTCGCCGAGCGTCACCCCCGGCAGGCTCTCGCCGTCGGCGTCCCTGATCGGCACGAGGATCGTGTGGACGCCCTGGCACTCGCCGGCCACCCACAACTGCCCGAAGACGGCCGCCATGCGGCCGTCGCGGGCCGCGTTGCCGATGTAGATCTTCTCGCTGGACGCCTGCGGGCTGTTCACCTCGAACTCGTCGGTCTCGCGGACGTACGTGATCGTCGTCTCGAGGCTCTGGACGTCGCTGCCGTGGCCGCGCTCGGTCATCGCGAAGCAGCCGGGCAGCGCGACCGAGATCGTGTCGGGCAGGAAGGTCTCGTGGTGCCAGGCCGTGCCGAGGTTCGTGATCGCCCCGCCGAACAGGCCGTGCTGGACGCCGGACTTGATCGTGAGCGACAGGTCGCCCAGCGCCATCATCTCGAAGTGGGCGACGGATTCGGGCAGCGTGCCGTCGCCGCCGCACTCGGCGGGGAAGCCGGCGATCGCGAAGTGCCGGTGGGCGAGGCCGGTGAGCTTGTCGAGGGTCCAGTCGCGGGCCTCGGCCATGCCGAGGGCCGGGTCGCGGGTGACGTCGTCGGCGTCCACCTCGATGCGCCAGCGGTGCTTCACCGCGTGGAACGGCCCGTCGAGGGCGTGGGCGAGCGCGTCGCCCGTCGCGTCGGCGAGCGTGATCGTCTCGTCGAGGACGCGGTCGTCGGTCAGGGTCATCGTCGGCTCCTGTCAGCGTCGGTGTGGCTCGGTGAGGGTGGGTGGGAGGTCGGACCGGCGCTCGGCGCCGTCGGGGGCGAGGAACGCGGGGGCGAAGAGTTGCTCGACGTGGCGCACGATCTCGGAGCGGGGCCGCTGCCTGCCCGAGGCGATCCACTGGTCGGCGAGGGCCCAGATGAAGCCCACGATGCCGTGGCCCCAGGTGGACGCCGGGTCGTCCGTGCGCCCCTGGCTGCGGAGCCACGCGCTCAGCACCTCGGTGAGCTCGTCGCCGATGACGGACGTCAGGCTGACGACGGGGTCGTTCACCGGGACGTCGCCGGTGGGCCGCGTGATCACGAAGCGGTAGATCTCGGGGTCGCGCTCGACGACGGAGAGGTAGGCGTCCGCGAGGTGGGCGGCCAGCTCGCCCGGCCCCTTCTCGGCGGCCGTGGCGAGCGGCAGGTCGAGGTTGGTGAGGATGTAGGAGTGCACCGACTCCACGACCGCGACGTACAGCCCGGTGCGGTCGCCGAAGTGCCGGTACAGCACCGGCTTGGAGGTGCCGGCCTCGGCGGCGATGTCGTCCAGGGACACGGACGCCCCGTGCCGCCGGATCGCGCGCAGGGCGCTCTCGACCAGCGAGCGGCGGCGTTCGGCGTTGTGCTCGGCCCATCGGGCGCTGCGTCCGTCCACGGAAGCGTTCATACGATCGAGGGTAGGCGATACGGCAAGTAGTAGCTACCCTGGGTACCGGATACGTTCGGTATCGTTATTCGTTCTCACCGTGGAGGTTCTGGATGGAAGCGCGCACGGCCGTCGTCGTCGGCGGCAACCGCACCCCGTTCGCCCGGGCCGGGGGGTCGTACGCGGAGGCGTCCAACGTCGACCTGCTGACGGCCGCGCTCGACGGGCTCGCCGCGCGCTTCGGGCTCGCCGGCGAGGAGTTGGGGGAGGTCGCCGCGGGCGCGGTGCTCAAGCACACCCGCGACTTCAACCTGACGCGCG
This sequence comes from Nigerium sp., assembly GCF_039811905.1. Lineage (NCBI taxonomy): Bacteria > Bacillati > Actinomycetota > Actinomycetes > Propionibacteriales > Propionibacteriaceae > Nigerium > Nigerium sp. The sequence continues at coordinate 106,342 of NZ_JBDHZL010000002.1, forward strand.
AGGCCGTCCTGGGCTCGGCGCTCGCGAGCACGACGCCCGCGTGCGACCTGCAGCAGGCGTGCGCGACCGGGCTGGAGGCGGTGGTCTACGTCGCCAACAAGATCCGGCTGGGGCAGGTGGAGGTGGGCGTGGCCGGGGGCGTCGACTCGGCGTCCGACGCGCCGGTCGTGGTGTCGGAGCGGCTGCGGCGCGCGATGCTCGCCGCGAGCCGGGCCCGGACGCCGCTGGCGCGTGCCCGGGCGTTCGTCGGGCTGGGGCCGCGGGACCTGGCGCCCGTGCCGCCGCGGGTCGTCGAGGGGCGCACCGGCCTGACGATGGGGGAGTCGCAGGCCCGCACGACGCGCGCGATGGGCATCACCCGCGAGGCGCAGGACGAGCTGGCGCTCACGAGTCACCGGCGGCTCGCGGCCGCCTGGGACGCCGGGTTCTTCGACGACCTGGTCACCCCGTACCTGGGCGTGACGCGCGACGAGGCGTGCCGCCCGGACACGTCGCTGGAGAAGCTCGCCGCGCTCAAGACCGTCTTCGGGCGCGAGGACGCGACGATGACCGCGGGCAACTCGACGGGGCTGTCGGACGGGGCGGCGGTCGTCCTGCTGGCGGAGGAGTCGTGGGCGCGCGGGCGCGGGCTGCCCGTCTGGGCCGCGGTGGTGGACGCCGAGGTCGCGGCCGTCGACCACGTGGACGCCGGGGAGGGGCTCTTGATGGCCCCGACGCGGGCGATCCCGCGGCTGCTGGAGCGAAACGGGTTGTCGCTGAGCGATGTCGACGAGGTGGACATCCACGAGGCGTTCGCCTCGACCGTGCTGTGCACGCTCGCCGAGCTCGAACGGCAGGGGCTCGGCCGCGTCGAGGCCGACCGGCTGAACGCGGGCGGCGGATCGCTCGCCGCCGGGCACCCGTTCGCGGCGACGGGCGGGCGCATCGTCGCGAGCCTCGCGAAGCGGCTCGCGCAGCGCGGCCCGGGCAGCCGGGGGCTGGTGTCGGTGTGTGCGGCCGGCGGCTTGGGGGTCGTCGCGATCCTGGAAGGGAAGTGAGCGCGGTGGGTGTGAGCGGCTGGCTGGAGAAGGCGTACGGCACCCCGGCGGGGCGCGTGGTGGCGCGGCGGGCGGGGCTGGCCGATCCGCCGCGGCTGCGGCGCGGGCGGCGGCGTCCGGAGGGCGCGGTGGTGCTGGCGGAGGTGGGCTCGGCGGCGGACGCCGGCCGCGGCCCCTGCGCCGGCACGCGCGACGGGATCGTGCGCCGGGCGCTGGCGGAGGCGGGCGTCCGGACGCCGGCCGAGGCGCTGCGCGACGCCGGCGAGACGCCGCCGGCGTACGCGGAGCGGATCGGGGCGCTCGTCGTGGACGCGACGGGCGTCCGGGCGGTCGGTGAGCTGGAGGAGCTGCGGCAGGTGCTGCGTCCGGCGGTGCGCGGGCTGGAGGGCTCGGGCCGCGTGATCGTGGTCGGGCGGGCGGCGTCCGTGGGGGAGGCGTCCGTGGAGGAGGCCGTGGTCGCGGAGGCGCTCGACGGCATCGTCCGGACGGTCGGCAAGGAGCTGCGGGCCGGCGCGACGGCGAACCTGGTCTATCTGGAGGCGGGGGCCGGCGCGAACGAGCTGCGCTCGACGCTGGCGTTCCTGCTGGACGGCCGGTCCGCGTTCGTCGACGGGCAGTCCTGGCACGTGGGCCCGGCGGTGGGGCAGGCGTCCGGGGGAGACGAGCCGAGCGAGCGCCCGTTCGAGGGGCGCGTGGTCGTCGTCACCGGCGCGGCCCGCGGCATCGGCGCCGCGATCGCCCGGACGTTCGCGCGCGACGGCGCGCGGGTGGTGTGCGTGGACGTCCCGGCGGGCGGCCAGTCGCTCGCCGCCGTCGCGAACGAGCTGCGCGGCACCGCGCTCCAGCTCGACGTGACCGCCCCGGACGCCGCGGAGCGGCTGGTCGCGCACGTCGCGTCCCTGGGGGAGGGCGCGCGGATCGGCGTCCTGGTGCACTGCGCCGGCATCACGCGCGACAAGATGCTCGCCAACCTGGACGCCGCCCGCTGGCGGTCGGTGCTCGCGGTGAACCTGGAGGCGCAACTGCGGATCAACGAGTTCCTGCTCGCGCACGCCGGCGAGCCCGGCACGCTCGCGGACGACGCGAGCATCGTCGCGATCGCGTCCACGAGCGGTATCGCGGGCAACAAGGGCCAGACGAACTACGCGGCGTCCAAGGCGGGCGTGATCGGCATGGTGAGGGCGCTGCGCGGCCCGCTCGCCGAGCGCGGCCTGACGATCAACGCCGTCGCGCCGGGGTTCATCGAGACCGACATGACGGCGAAGATCCCGTTCGTGCAGCGCGAGATCTTCCGGCGGACGAACAGCCTGCAGCAGGGCGGCCAGCCCGTCGACGTCGCCGAGACCATCGCCTACCTCGCCGACCCGGCGAGCGCGGGGGTGACCGGCCAGGTCGTCCGGGTGTGCGGCCAGAACATCGTGGGGCAGTGATGGGCGGGCGCGGTGAGGAACGTGACGAGCGGCTCGACGCCCTGCCGAGCGTCGGGCGGCTGATCGCGAAGGCGGCGGTGACCTCGCTGGGACGCCCCGGGGCGTCCGGGGGGCTGCCGGTGCGGTCGGTGTCGGTGGCGCACGTCCGGCAGCCGGTGGGGCGGCTGGCCGCCTACGACCGGCTGTGCGGGTTCACGCTGCGGGACCGGGTGCCCCCCACGTGGCTGCACGTGCTGACGTTTCCGCTGCAGGCGCACCTCATGGCGGCGCGCGACTTCCCGTTCCCGCTGGCAGGCCTGGTGCACGTGACGAACGACATGACGCTGCGGCGTCCGGTGGAGCTGCGCGAGGAGCTGCTGCTCCGCGTCCGGACGCGGAATCTGGCCGCCCACAAGCGCGGGGTCACGTTCGACATGCTCGGCGAGGCGTCCGTCGGCGGCGAGGTCGTCTGGACGGGCGTCAGTAACTACCTGGCCACCGGGGCGTCCGGGGAGGGGCTGCCGGAGGCGTCCGGGGGGTCCGGCGTGCGCATCGACGAGCCGGACGCCGACGACCGCGCCCTGTGGCGCCTCCCGCCCGACCTGGGCCGCCGCTACGCCGGGGTGTCGGGCGACGCGAACCCGATCCACCTGTCGCCGCTGACGTCGCGGCTGTTCGGGTTTCCGCGGCCGATCATCCACGGCATGTGGACGCACGCGCGCGCGCTCGCCCAGCTCGACGCGCGCCTGCCGGACGCCTACCGCGTCCAGGTGCGGTTCACCAGACCGATCATGCTGCCCGCGGCCGTGACGTTCGCCGCCGAGACCGCGGACGCCCCGTGGTTCGTCGTCCGGTCGCGCGAGGGGCGCGCGCACCTGATCGGCCGGGTGTCGGAGCCGGACGCCGCCTGAGCGGCGGGCGTCCGGCAGTTTTGGGACGGACGCCCACGCGCCCGGCTCAGCCGCAGCGCGGGACCGTCGAGCGGCGATGTCGGCGCGCTCGCGGTCGACGCGCGGCCGTCAGCGCGGCGATTCGGAGGATCCGGGCGCGGAGCCATCCCCGCTGGCCGTGCCCGCCGCGGCCTGGGCCTCGGCCTTGGCGTCGCGGACGGCGAGCGCGGCGCTCTCGGCCGCCTCCTGGGCGGCCGACACGGCGTCCAGGGCGGGCGGCGCCTGCTCGCGTCCGACGGCCGCGGGCCGGTCGGCGTCCGGGACGCCGTCGGCGGCGTCGGTCTCGGGGGAGGGCGTCGTCGCGGTGGAAACGTGCGCCCGGAGCCTGGCCGCGAGGTCGGAGCGCGGGCTCTCGCGGTGGTCGCCGAAGGCGTCGGAGACCGCGCGGATGGCCTCGGTGAACTCGCCGGGGATGACGAAGAACGTGTTGTTCTCGCCCTGCGCGAGCGAGGGCAGCGTGTCGAGGTACTTGTAGGCCAGCACCTGGGGGTCGGCGTCGTTTGCGTGGACCGCCTGGAAGACGCGCTCGATGGCCTTCGCCTCGCCGTCGGATCGCAGGATCTTCGCCTGCTGGTCGCCCTGGGCGAGCAGGATCTCCTGCTGGCGGGTGCCCTCCGCGGTGAGGATGCGCGCCTGCCGCTCGCCCTCCGCGTGCAGGATCGCGGCGCGCTTGTCGCGCTCCGCGCGCATCTGCTTCTCCATGGCGTCCTTGATGCTGTTCGGCGGGTCGATCGCTTTGATCTCGACCCGGTTGACGCGGATGCCCCACCGGCCGGTCGCCTCGTCGAGCACCGACCGCAGTTGCGCGTTGATGGACTCGCGTGAGGTCAGGGCCTCTTCGAGATCCATGCTGCCGATCACGTTGCGCAGGGTGGTCACCGTCAGCTGGTCGATCGCCTGCAGGTAGTTGGCGACCTCGTAGGCGGCGGCCCGCGGGTCGGTGATCTGGTAGTAGAGCACCGTGTCGATGTGGACGACCACGTTGTCCTCCGTGATCACCGGCTGCGGCACCGACGAGAAGACCTGCTCACGGATGTCCAGCTTGTCCCGCACGCGGTCGGCGATCGGGACGATGAAGTTCAGGCCGGGTTGGAGCGTCGTGCGGTAGCGGCCGAATCGTTCGACGTTGAAGCGGTGCGCCTGCGGCACGACGCGCACGGTCGCGGCGACCACGAACACGACGATGACTGCGGCGATGATCAGGGGGACGAGAAATTCCATCGGTCATCCTTCAGTCAGGGGTAGATCCTGCGGGTACACGATCGCGGTGGCTCCGGCGATCTCCATCACCTCGACGCTGGCGCCCCGGGGGATCACGAGGCCGTCGCGGTAGGGGCGGGCCGTCCAGTCCTCGCCGGCCAGGTGCACCAGCCCGGCGTCCGCGCTGACCTCCTGCACCACGGTGGCCCGGCGGCCCACGAGGGCGTCCGTGCCATCCCGGACGAGGCCCGGGCGCGCCATGTGCCGCAGCGCGACGGGCCGCACGACCACCATGCCGAGGACCGTGCTGACCACGAAGGCGACCAGCTGGAGCGGGAGGGGTGCGCCGAAGCCTGCGACGAGGGCCGCGACCAACGCCGAGCCGCTGAGGATTCCGAAGGCCAGCGTGAGGGAGAAGAACTCGCCAATCGCCAGCCCGACGGCTGCGAGCAACCATAAGAGCCAGGACATCGGCGACCTCCCTCCGGTGTGCGTCCAGGCTAGCGCGCGGGGGAAATGGCGTCCGGACGCTCACGCCACGAGGTTCGCCCGCAACAGCAGGTCCCGGTCGCTCAGGACGCGGCCCGTCGGCGCGTCGGTGAGCACGCGGTGGTCCTCGCCGAGCACGACGCAGCGGTCGGCGAGCGCCTCGGCCAGCGCGAGGTCGTGGGTGGCGAGCACGAGGGTCTTGCCGGCGTCGCGGAGGCGTCCGAGCATGTCGACGAGCCACGACGCGGTCCGCGGGTCGAGGGCGGCGGTCGGCTCGTCGAGCAGGATGACGTCGGGGTTCATCACCAGCACCGACCCGAGCGCGACCCGCTTCGCCTGGCCGCCCGACAGGTGCACCGGCGAGCGGTCGGCGACGTCGGCGAGACCGAGCATGTCGAGGGCGTCCTCCACGCGCGTCGCCGTTTCGGACGCCGGCAGCCCGAGCTGCCGGCAGCCGAAGGCCAACTCGTCGCGGACCGACGCCGAGAACAACTGCGCCTCCGAGCGCTGAAACACGAAGCCCACCCGCCTGCGGAACCGCGCGTTCGCGGCCGGGTCGGCCAGGGCGTCCTCGGTGACGGGGTCGCCGAGGGCGAGCACCTGGCCGCGGTCGGGGTGGACGAGGCCGTCCAGCAGCTTCAGCAGCGTCGACTTGCCCGACCCGTTCGCGCCGAGCAGGGCCACGCACTCGCCGGCGGCGACGTCGAGCGAGACGTCCTCCAGGGCGGGGAAGCGCCCGAGGTAGGCGTACCCGACGCGGCGGCACGACAAGACGGACGCCTCCGGCGTGCCGGGGGTGGTGGGGGGTTCAGCGGGCAAGGACGTCCCCGATCACGAGGAGGATCGCGGGCACCAGCAGCGCCCCGGACGCCGCGGCCGTCCGCAGCCGGACGCCCGCAGTGGGGCGTCCGGCAGCCGCGGGGCCGCGCGGGGGGCGTCCGTCGTAGCCGCGGGCGACCATGGCCTGGTGCACCTCGTCGGCCAGCGCGGACGCCCTCGTCAGCAGCGCGGCGACGCTCGCGCCGACGAAGGCGCGGTCGTCGCGTCCGCGGGTGCCGGAGACCGTCCGGGCGCGGCGGGCGAGGAGGTGGTCGGCCAGGACGTCCGCGAGCACGATCAGGTAGCGGTGGGCCATCGTCGCGATCATGACCATGGCCCGCGGCAGCCCGAGCGCGCCGAGCGCCGACATCAGGCGTAGCCACGGGGTGCTTCGGGTCAGCAGCACGAGCACCGCGAGCGAGCAGACCACGCGCCCGAGCATCAGGACGACCGTCGTCAGCCCCGCCCACGTCAGCCCCTGCCGGACGCCGCCCGCCTCCCACAGCGCGACCGCCAGTGGCCCCGGACGCACGGCCGAGAACGCCATCGGCCCCGACACCAGCAGCCCCAGCACGAGCGCCGGCACCCACAGGACGACGGCCGTGCGCACGTACGTCCGCCCGGCCGCGGCCAGCGCCGCGACGAGCGCGAGCGCGGCGACGCCGACGACGGCCGGCGTCCGCAGCAGCGCCACCGCGATCAGCCAGCCCAGCGCGCCGACGAGCTTGGGGCTGGCCGCCAGCCGGGCGGGCCGGCCGCCGGCGTCCTCGTCGTGGACGGACGCCATCGTGCGCGCAACCCCGCCCAGGGACGCCGCGACGAACCGCCCGCGTCCCCGCGGAGGGGACGCCGGCTCAGGGTTCGGCGCCAGCAGCCAACCGGGGACGCCGGGACCGCCGCTCACCCGGCGCGCCGCGCGGCCCACGCGTTGCCGAGCCGGGCGAGCCCGTAGACGGCGGCCGCGATCACCGCGGCCCCGACGACGGCCGACAGCCAGTAGGCCACCACCGGATTCACCCCGTGGAGCCCGTAGTCGGGCAGCGGCGTGTGCTGCCACACGGACGCCAGCGCCGCGAGCCCCCGCGGCACGAACCCGTGCTCGGCGGCCAGCTCCTCGGTCGACCACTCGCCGTACGCCCCGCCGGGCGCGAGCAGCCCGAGCGGCGCGATCGCGATGAGCGCGGCCAGGACGCCGAGCGCCACGCGTCCGGGGTGCCGAAGAACCCGGACGCCGCCGGACGCCTGCGCGGGCGCGGCGGCCGGCGTCCGGACCTCGCCGCGCCGGGCCAGCGCCGCGAACGCCGCCCCGGTGACGACCGCCTCGGCCGGGCCGCCGACGACCGCGTGGATGAACCCCATCGCCGGGACCGTCGCCGCCAGGGGCACGGGGTTGTACAGGGGCGTCCCGTCGGCGGCGGTGAAGAGCAGCGGCTGCAACCCCAGCTCGACGCCGGTCGCGACGCCCGAGACCACGCTCGCGACGTAGCCGCCGAGCGCGGCGGCGACGACCCGGCGCCTGGAGGTGAGCGCCGATGCCCCGGCGACGAGCCGGTACACCCCCGCGCCCACCAGGGGCATGAGGATCGCCATGTTCACGACGTTCGCCCCGTAGGTGAGGACGCCGCCGTCGGCGAAGATCAGCGCCTGGAACAGCAGGGCGACGGCCACGGCGACCATCGCCGGGGCGATGCCCATCGTGACCGCGATCAGGACGGCCCCGACCGCGTGGGCGGTCGTCCCGCCCGGGACAGGCACGTTCACCATCATCACCAGGAAGCTCGCCACCGACAGCATCGCCAGCCGCGGAACCGCGGCCCCGCGCACCTCGCGGCTCACCCGGTGTGACGCGACCGCCAGGCAGGGCGCCGCGACCGCGTACGCGGCGGCGCACGTCGCCGGCGAGAGGTAGCCGTCGGGGATGTGCATGAGAACTCCTGTCGGTCGCGGGCGGACGGAAAACGGACGCCGTGGGCGTCCGGCCCGACGGTAGCGCACCCCCGGACGCCCGCTGGGCGTCTCGCGAGGGGAGCGGGCCCCAGGGAGGGCCCGAGCGCACCGAACCCCGCCGGCGCTAGGGGGTATGGCGGTGCCGGTGGTGGGCGTCGGGGGTGTGCGGGTGCGCGTGCGTGACCGGCTCGTGCCGGTGCGGGTGGGTGTGCCAGACCCCGGGCGCGATCGGCTGGTCGTGCGCGTGCTGGTGGTGCGCGTCGTGGCGATGCAGGTGCGTGTGCTCGAGCGCGGCGTGCGTGTGCACGTGCTCGTGGCGCTCGGTCAGGTGCAGCGCGACACCCGCCGCCATGAGCGCCCCCGCGACGCCGAGCTGCCAGGTCAGCGGCTCGCCGAGGGCGACGGCGAGGGCGGCTCCGACGAAGGGGCCGGTGCCGAAGTACGCGCCCGCCCGGGCGGCGCCGACCTCGCGGAGCGCGACGATGAACAGCACGAGGCTCACCCCGTAGGACGCCAGCCCGATCGCGAGCGCGCCCGCGAGCTGGCCCGGCCCCGGCCAGGACGCCCCCGCGGCGGCGGCCAGCACGAGGTTCGTCGGCCCCGCGACCAGGCCCTTCACCATGGCGAGCCAGGTCGCGTCGGTCAGCGACACCCTGCGCGTGAGGTTGTTGTCGAGGCCCCAGCACAGGCAGGCGCCCAGGATCAGCAGCGGGCCGGGGCCGGCGCCGAGGGCGACGCCCGAGGCGTCCCCGAGCGAGAGCACCGCGGCGCCGGCGACGATCGCCAGCATGCCGAGCGCGACGCGCCGGTCCACGTTCTCGCGGAACACCACCCACGCGATGACGGCCGTGAACACCCCCTCCGCGTTCAGCAGCAGGGACGCCCCCGACGCGGGCATGCTCGCCAGGCCCGCCATGAGCAGCACCGGCCCGAGGACGCCGCCGAGGCCGACGGCCCCGGCGATCCAACCCCATTCGGACGCCGCCGGCCGGACGCGGGGGCGTCCGGTCGCCAGGCGGTAGGCCAGCAGCCCGACCCCGGAGCCGCAGTAGAGGAGGCCGGCCAGCAGCCACGGGCTGACGTCGGCGGTGAGCAGGAGCTTCGCCAACGGCGTCCCGGCGCCGAAGAGCGCGGCGGCCGCCAGGCCGGCGGCGACGCCGGGCGACGCGAGGGTGCGGAGCGCGCGGGACATGGCGGCAGCCTAACGAGGCGCGCGCGGCGGGGAGGGGCCGTCCCGAGGTGGGGCTTGTGACGTTTCTCTGTGGCAGTCTCGACCCCCCAGGGCGGAGAGTGTCACAAAGAAACGTCACACGGGCAGCGGCGTCCGGAAGCACCAGACGTGGACGCTGACGTCCACGTCGGCGGGGGCGACGTCGTCCGGGACGCCGTGGAACGCGTTCGGACCCATCGCGATCAGGTCGCGCACCACCCCCGCGGACGCCGGCTTCGCGTACTCGACCGTCCAGCGCCCCACCGCCTCCACATACCCGGACGCCGACCGCAGCAGGCGATCGTCCTTGTCGGGCTCGATGCCGAGCAGCCCGTGGCGCTCCCGCAGGCCCGCGAGGTGGGACGCCGTCGGCGTCACCACGACCAACAACCCGCCGGGGACCAGCACGCGGGCGAACTCGGCCATGTTCCGCGGCGCGAACACGCACAGCACGGCGCCCACGCGCCGCGGACGCACCGGCAGGCGTCCCCACACGTCCCCCACCACGGACGCCGCGCGCCCGTGCGCCCGGGCCGCGCGCTTGGCGGCGGCGACGGAGACGTCGAGGGCGACCCCGCGGGCGTCCGGGTGGGCGTCGAGCGCCGCGGCGAGGTAGTAGCCGGTGCCGGCGCCCACGTCGAGCACCACGGACGCCCCCCACAGCCGGGTTGCGACCTGCTCCGCGATCGGCGCGTACAGGCCGCTGCTCAGCACGCGGTCGCGGGCGGCCACCATCGCCGGGGTGTCGGCGTTCGCGGGCGGCGCCTGCCCCAGCAGGTTCACGTACCCCTGCCGGGCGACGTCGAACGCGTGCCCCTCGGGGCAGCGGACCGGCCGCTCCCCGACGTCGAGTCCCTGCTCGCACACCGGGCACGCGAGGACGCCGCGGGCCGCGTCCAGGCTCACAGGACCCGGATGCTGCCGCCGTCGATGCCGACCATCGTGCCGGTCACGTAGGACGCCGCGTCCGACAGCAGGAACGCCGCGACCTTGCCGAACTCCTCGGGACGCCCCACCCGCCCGAGCGCGGACGACGACCCCATGGCGGCCAGCGCGGCCTCCGGGTTCGGGGTGCCGCTGATGAGGGAGTCGATGCGGTCGGTGTGGACGGTGCCCGGCATCAGCCCGACCACCCGCGAGCCCTGCGGCCCCAGCTCGGCGGAGAGCTGCAGCAGCACCATGCCCAGCCCCGGACGCATGCCGTTCGACGGGGCCATGTCGTCCAGCGGACGCCGCGCCGACGAGCTCAGCACGAACGCCATCGCGACCGGGTTGTCCGCCGCCGCGACGACGGCGCGCGCCACCCGGATCGCGGCCAGGAACACACCCTCGAACGCCCCGGTCCACTGCTCGTCGGTGACCCCCAGCACGCTGCCCCGCGGCGGGCCGCCCACGCTGACCAGGGCGCCGTCGAGGCGTCCGAACGCCTCCTTGGCCGCGGCGGCGACGCGTTCGGCGGTCGCCGGCTCGCTCAGGTCGGCGGCCAGATAGCGGGCGTTCTCGCCGAGTTCGCGGGCGGCGGAGGCCAGCTTGTCCTCGGTGCGTGCGACCAGGAACACCCGCGCCCCCTCGGCGACGAGTTGCTCGGCCGTCGCGCGGCCCAGCCCTCCGGACGCCGCCGTCACCAGGAACACCTTGCCGGTCAGCCCCAGATCCATGCCCTACCCCTCTCGTGCCTCATCGATCTCTTCTGCCTGATTCGTCGCCGCGCGGGTCTCAACTGCGCGAGTCCACCGCGTCGTCGGTGGTCGCGTGCGGGCTCCCCGCCGGCGTCTCGCCCGCCCGATCGGCCGCCTGATCGGACGCCGCCCTCTCCCGCGCGCGCCTGCGGTCGCGGACGTCGTTGCGGATCAGGATCACCAGCCCCACCCCGGCGATCACCGTGAACGCGAACCACTGCAGCGCGTACGAGAGGTGGGGGCCCTCGTCCAGGGCCGGGACGGCCACCGGCTGGAACCCGCCCGTCTGCGGCGGCGTCACCTCCAGCAGCCCGATGTAGCCGTTCACCAGCGGCGTCCCGACCCAGGTCGCCAGCGCGTCGGAGTTGATGAGCCGGATCGAGCCCTGCTGCGGCGTCGTCGCCTTCTCGTCGCCCTGCTCGTTGCGCCGCACGTGCCCGACGACCGTCACCTCGCCCGCGGGCGGCTCGGGCAGGACGGTCGGGAAGTCGGTGCCCGGCTGTCGCTCGACGAACCCGCGGTCGATCAGGACGGTCCGCCCGTCGGTGGTGCGCAGCGGCGTGACGACCTCCCAGCCGGTCTTCCCGTCGTTCGAGCGGTACCGGACGATGAGTTGCCTGTCGGTGACGAACGTCCCCGTCGCGCGGACGCGCTGCCACTGGTCGTCCTCGCCCAACGGACGGTTCATGATCGTCGCGTAGTCGACGACGGGCGAGGCCTCGTGCCGCGCGATCACGTCGTTGCGGTGCCGACGCTGGTCGAGCCGGTCGAGCTGCCACTCGCCCAGCCGGACGAACGTGAACGCCAGCCCCACCACGAACACGATCAGCAGCAGCCAGCGCAGCCACGTCCGCCCGCCGGACGCCCCCGAACGCCCCATGCCGGACGCCGAGCCGCCCATCGTCCTCACCGCGTCCCCTCCTTGCGGGGCTCCTCGCCCCTCTCCCGGACGCCGCCCTCCGCGGCGTCCTCCACGTCCCCGGGCACGACGACGCCCGGCTCCAGCGCCGGACGATCGGTCTGGGCCGCGTCCGTCACGCTCGCCTCGCTGCGGTTGTCGATGGCGTTCGCGAGGATCACGGCGATGCCCGGCAGCACGGCGGCGAGGATGAACATCACCCAGTTCCACGGCGCCGGCAAGAAGCAGCCGACGAGGAAGAACGCGACGCGCGCCGCCATCGTGAGCAGGTAGCGCTTCGTCCGCTCCTCGGTGTCGAGCGAGCGGGGTTTGCGGGCGCTCGTGATGAGCGCGGGCGCGTGCCCCCGGGCTGCCATGCCGGCCACTCTACGCGCGTGCGTGGGCGTCGGCGTCCCCGCGCGGGGCCCCGTGCAGTACGGTAACCGCCGTGAGTGAAACTGAAACGCGACGGAGCGTCCTGGTCACGGGCGGCAGCCGCGGCATCGGCGAGGCGATCGTGAAACGCCTGCTCGCCGACGGGCATCAGGTGGCGTGCGCGAGCACCAGCGGCAAGGCCCCCGAGGGGGCGCTCGGCATCGCCTGCGACGTGACGGACGCCGCGGCCGTCGACGCCGCGTTCGCCGAGGCCGAGAAGGCCCACGGCCCGGTCACCGTGGTCGTGGCGAACGCGGGCATCACGAAAGACACGCTCCTGCTGCGCATGAGCGACGCCGACTGGGACGCCGTGGTCGACGTGAATCTCAAGGGCTCGTTCCGCGTCGCCAAACGCGGCGTGAAGTCGATGCTGCGGGCCCGCGGCGGCCGCATCGTCTTCATCGGCTCGGTCGTCGGGCTCAAGGGCTCACCCGGGCAGGTCAACTACGCGTCGACGAAGGCGGGGCTGGTCGGCATGGCCCGCTCGATCGCGCGCGAGGTCGGCAGCCGGGGCATCACGGCGAACGTCGTCGCGCCCGGGTTCATCGAGACCGACATGACCGGCGTGCTCTCCGACGAGCTGAAGGCCCAGTACAAGAAGGAGATCCCGGCCGGGCGGATGGGCAGCGTCGACGACGTCGCGGCGGCCGTGGCGTTCCTGGCGTCCGACGACGCCGCGTACATCAGCGGGGCCGTCGTCCCGGTCGACGGCGGCCTGGGCATGGGGCACTGAGCCGGTCCCGATCAGGCACTGAGAAAGGAAAGCGGAGCTGTGGGAATCCTCGAAGGCAAGTCCGTCCTCGTCACCGGCGTGACGATGACCAACTCGATCGCCTACCGGGTCGCCGAGGTCGCGGCCGAGCAGGGCGCGACGGTCGTCATCTCGAACTTCGGTCGCGCGCTGTCGCTGACCAACCGCATCGCGAAGAAGCTCGACCCGGTGCCCCCGGTGCTGGAGCTCGACGTGACGAACGACGAACACCTCGCCGCGCTGCCGGACGCCCTCCGCGAGGTGGGCGTGACGAGGCTCGACGGGGTCGTCCACTCGATCGCGTTCGCGAACCCCGAGACCGCGCTCGGCGGCAAGTTCCTGACCACGGACTGGCCCGACGTGGCCAACTCGCTGCAGATCTCGGCGTTCTCGCTGGTCAGCCTGACGCGGGCCTGCGTCCCGCTGATGGACGCCGGGGGCTCCGTCGTCGGCATGACGTTCGACGCCCGCATGACCTGGCCCGCCTACGACTGGATGGGCGTGTCGAAGGCCGCGCTGGAGAGTGCGTCCCGCTACCTGGCGCGCTACCTCGGCGAGAAGGGCATTCGCTCGAACATCGTCTCCGCCGGCCCGCTCGACACGATCGCGAAGAAGGCGATCCCGGGGGCCGACTCGTTCAACGACATCTGGGCCGACCGGGCGCCGCTGGGGTGGGACGCGCGCGACACGACGCCCGCCGCGAAGGCCGTCGTGGCCCTGCTGTCGGACTGGTTCCCGGCGACCACCGGCGAGTTGATCCACGTCGACGGCGGTCTGCACTCGACCGGCGCCTGACGGGTAGGTTGGGGCCATGCAACCTGTGGTGGAACTCGCCGATGTGTCCGTCGTCAGGGGAGGGGCCACGCTGCTGTCCGACATCACGTGGCAGATCGCCGAGGGCGAGCGCTGGGTGATCATCGGCCCCAACGGCGCCGGCAAGACCACTCTCCTGCAACTCCTCAGCGCGAACATGCACCCCACGACCGGGTTCGTGCAGTTGCTGGGGGAGTACCTGGGCGCCGTCGACGTGTTCGAGCTGCGGCCGCGCATCGGGGTCACGTCGGCCGCGCTGGCCGACCGTATCCCGCGGGGCGAGGCGGTCGGCAACGTCGTCGTGTCGGCGGCGTACGGCGTGGTCGGCCGCTGGAACGAGCGGTACGACGCCACCGATCTTCGCCGCGCCGCCACGTTGATGCAGCAGTTCAACATCGCCCACCTGGGCAAGCGGACGTTCGGCACCCTGAGCGAGGGCGAGCGCAAGCGCGTCCAGATCGCCCGCGCGCTGATGACCGACCCCGAGTTGCTCCTCATGGATGAGCCCGCGGCGGGCCTCGACCTGGCGGGCCGCGAGCGTTTGGTCCGGACGCTGGGGCAGGTTGCGGGCGACCCCGACGCCCCCGCGATGGTGCTGGTCACCCACCACCTGGAGGAGATCCCGCCCGGCATGACCCACGCGCTGCTGCTGGCGGACGGCCACGTCACGGCGTCCGGGCCGATCGCCGACGTGATCACCGCCGAGCACCTCTCGACGACGTTCGGGTTGGAGCTCGACGTGACCGAGAGCGACGGGCGCTGGAGCGCGCGGGCGCGGTAGGCGTCCGGCGTGGACGGGAACCGTCGTCTGAGGGGCGGGAGCGCCCGGCCGAACAGCCCGCGGGGGCGCCGATGCGTGCACGCGTCGCGCGTGCGGGCGCGCGATCGTGCAGGGTCCGCGTGACGGTGAGGTGACATCCGGGTGACAAGCGAGTGCCCGGCGAAATCGGCCCCGTGACAGGGGGTGATGTCACAGGGTAAGAATGGGAGGCGTTATGCCGATCGAATCCGAACGGAGAACCATGTCGACTACTGTCGAGACTGCCTGGCAGCGCCGCCCCGAGGGCGCGCCGGAGACCATCAGCGACGAGACCGCCGAGCTCATCGAGGGCTGGTGGCGTGCAGCGAACTATCTGTCCGTCGGGCAGATCTACCTGCTGGACAACGCCATGCTGCGGCGTCCGCTGGAGCGCGACGATGTGAAGCGTCGCCTGCTGGGCCACTGGGGCACGACGTCCGGCCTGAACTTCATGTACGCGCACTTCAACCGCGCGATCATCGAGCGCAGCCTGAACGCGATCTACATCGCGGGCCCCGGTCACGGCGGCCCCGGTCTGGTCGCGAACGCGTACCTCGACAACACCTACACCGAGGTGTACCCGAACATCACGCGCGACGACGAGGGCATCCAGAAGCTGTTCAAGCAGTTCTCGTTCCCCGGCGGCATCCCGTCGCACGTGGCGCCCGAGACGCCCGGCTCGATCCACGAGGGCGGCGAGCTCGGCTACGCGCTGTCGCACAGCTATGGCGCCGTGTTCAACAACCCCGACCTGCTGACGTTCTCGGTGGTGGGCGACGGCGAGGCCGAGACGGGCCCGCTGGCCACGTCGTGGCACTCGAACAAGTTCGTCAACCCGGTGACCGACGGCGTCGTGCTGCCGATCCTGCACCTGAACGGCTTCAAGATCGCCAACCCGACGGTGCTCTCCCGCATCCCGCAGGAGGAGCTCGAAGACCTGATGCGCGGCTACGGGTACCACCCGATCGCGTTCGAGGCGTCCGCGGATGAGGATCACATCGAGGTGCACAAGCGCTTCGCCAAGGTGCTCGACGAGGCGCTCGACATGATCGTCGACATCAAGGAGAAGAGCGCGGGGGCCGACCCGAAGCAGGCCGAGCGTCCGTACTACCCGATGATCATCTTCCGCACCCCCAAGGGCTGGACAGGCCCGAAGGAGGTCGACGGCAAGAAGACCGAAGGCAACTGGCGCTCGCACCAGGTGCCGCTGTCGAACGCCCGCGACACCGACGAGCACCTGCACCTGCTCGAGGACTGGCTGAAGTCGTACAAGACCGAGGAACTGTTCGACGAGAACGGCGCGTTCCTGGAGAAGTTCGACGCGCTGCGTCCCGAGGGCGAGCTGCGCATGAGCGCGAACCCGGTCGCCAACGGCGGTCTGCTGCTGAAGGACCTGGTCATGCCCGACTTCCGCGACTACGCGGTCGAGCCGGACGCCGACGGTCACGGCGGCCCCATGGTCGAGTCGCCGCGCGTGCTCGGCTCCTTCTTCCGGGACATCGCGAAGGCGAACCCCACGAACTTCCGCATCTTCGGGCCCGACGAGACGGCGTCCAACCGGCTGCAGAACGTCTACGAGGTCACCGAGAAGCAGTGGCTGGCCGACTACGCGCCCGATGAGGACAGCTTCATCGAGCGGCAGGGCCAGGTGATGGAGATGCTGTCGGAGCACCAGTGCCAGGGCTGGCTGGAGGGCTACCTGCTCACCGGACGCCACGGCATGATGAGCAGCTACGAGGCGTTCATCCACATCATCGACGCCATGTTCAACCAGCACGCGAAGTGGCTGGAGTCGTGCGCGCACATCGGCTGGAGGCGTCCGGTGGCGTCGCTGAACTACCTGCTCAGCTCGCACGTGTGGCGTCAGGATCACAACGGCTTCAGCCATCAAGACCCGGGCTTCCTCGACGTCGTGCTGAACAAGTCGCCCGACGTGACCCGGGTCTACCTGCCGCCGGACGTCAACACGCTGCTCTCGACGTTCGACCACTGCCTGCGCAGCAAGGACTACGTGAACGTCGTCGTCGCCGGCAAGCAGCCCGAGCCGGTGTTCCTGAACATGGAAGAGGCGATCGCCCACTGCACCCGCGGCCTCGGCATCTGGGATTGGGCGGGCACCGAGGTCTCCGGCGAGGAACCCGACGTGGTGCTGGCCTGCGCCGGTGACGTCCCGACGCTGGAGACCCTGGCGGCGGCCGATCTGCTGCGGCAGAACATTCCGGATCTCAAGGTGCGCGTCGTGAACGTCGTCGACCTCATGCGCCTGCAGGACGCGGGGGAGCACCCCCACGGTCTGACGAGCCACGACTTCGACACGATCTTCACGCCCGACAAGCCGGTGATCTTCGCCTTCCACGGCTATCCGTGGCTGGTGCACCGCCTCACGTACCGCCGGACGAACCACTCGAACATCCACGTCCGGGGGTTCAAGGAGAAGGGGTCGACGACCACGCCGTTCGACATGTGCATGCTGAACGACATCGACCGCTTCCACCTGGTGATGGACGTCATCGACCGCGTCCCGAGCCTCGGCTCGAAGTACGCGGGCCTGCGGCAGAACATGATGGACCGCCGCATCGAGGCGGCCCACTACGCCCGCACGTGGGGCACCGATCTGCCGGAGATCGCCGACTGGGTGTGGCCGGACGCCGGCGACGCCGTCGGCAAGGTCGGCGGCACCGCCTTCACGGGCGGCGACAACGAGTAACCCTTTCCCACACGGACGGCCGCGGGCAGTGCCCGCGGCCGTTTCGTTTGTCCGGGTGGCTCTGAGGGAATTGGGGACGCTCAGAGGGGTCCGGGAGTCGCCGAGGCGTCAGGTGGGCGCTGAGGCGTCCGTGGTCAGCGGCGGATGAGGGATTGGAGTTCGCCGACGGGGAGGGTGCGGGTGGCGGTGGTGTGGCCGGGGAGGGTGCCGGTGTAGTTGAGGGTGGTCCAGGTGACGTTCCAGGTGCTGGTGGCGTGGATGGTGTAGCGGGTTTGGGGGAGGGAGGGTGTTTGGTAGGTGTGGCCGCAGGTGGGTGAGGGGGTGCCGGGTTCGAGGGTGTCGTCGTAGGGGGTGGTTTGGGTGCAGGTGATGGTGGTGCCGTCGCCCATGTCGAGGGTGAGGTGGGTGCGGTGGCCGGTGAGGGTGAAGGTGAGGCCGTCGTGGGTGGCGGTGTGGGTGATGGTGGTGGGGGTG